>JAFPYQ010000459.1 GCA_017394475.1 Oscillospiraceae bacterium
GATGACAGCCTTCGCTGCCTCGGTAGCATAGCCTCTGCCCTGAAAGGCAGCACCTATGCAGTATTCTATCTCAGTAAAATGGTTCTTGCTGTCCACCATGAAATATGCGATCTGACCGATACATTCACCGGTCTCTCTGAGTATCACTGCCCAGCGGTAACAGTCATCACATTCATACCTTGCGATGTATTTTTCAACAAGGCCGCGTGCAGCCTCCATAGTCTCGTAGACAGGCTCGGAATACATCTTCTGGACTGCTTCGTCCGATGCCCAGTTCCTGAACACCGCCTCTGTATCTGAAAGCTCAAATCTGCGGAGTATCAGTCTTTGTGTGTCGATGGTACAAGTCCCTGTATGTGTAAGCATAACCGCTCCGTTTATCATCCGCATCAGTAATATTCCCTGATGCTGACTATATCGCCGTTTCTGAATATGACACGGGGCACTCTCTTTGAAATGCCGCAGACTATCTCATAACCGATGGTGCCTGTGAGCTGTGCTATATCATCTGCGGTCATGGTCTCGCTGCCGTCTGTACCTATGAGTGTTACCACCGTGCCCTCTCTGACATCGGGGATATCCGTCACATCGATCATAAGCTGATCCATACATATACGCCCGACTATGGGAGCGCGCTTTCCGCAGACAAGCACTTCACCCTTGCCCGAAAGTGAGCGGGGGAAACCATCCGCATAGCCTATGGGGACAGTGGCGATGCGCCGCTCCCCTGTGGTGCGGTATGTGCGCCCGTAGCTGACGGATGTGCCTGCGGGCACTGTCTTGACATAGCTCACCGCTGCTTTGAGTTCCATCACAGGAGAGAGCTCAAAGGGTATATCAAGGGAAACATCAGGCTTAAGGCCGTAAAGCAGGATGCCGTCTCTTATAAGGGATGATCTGCTGTCGTAATGGAAAACACCGCCCGCACTGTTCATGCAGTGAACACAGCGCAGAGCCACTCCCTGCTCCCTCGCCTTATCGGCAATATCAAAAAATACCCGTTTCTGCTCCTCGGTATAGCGGATATCATCCTCGTCGTAGCTGTCTGCCGCGGCAAAATGGGTGAATATGCCATCCAGGTGCACATTTTCAAGGGATGCCGCTGTCTTTATCTCCGAAACCGCACTTTCGGGGAGAGCACCTATCCTGCCCATGCCCGTATCTATGGCAAGATGTATCTTCACTGTGCATCCTGCCTCTTTTGCTGCCTCGTCAAGGCTGCGGGCATAATCTGCGGAAACTGCGCACTGTATGATATCATTGCGGGAAAGAACATCCGCATACTCCACGGGGGTATGGCCAAGAATGAGTATCTCCCCCGAAACGCCGCATTCACGCAGGTTCACAGCTTCTTTTACATTGGATACAGCAAAGAAGGATATCCCCTGTTCTTCGAGAAAGGGCGCTATGCTGCGGTCATCATGACCATAGGCATTGGCCTTTACCACAGCGCATATCCTCGTGCCGTGAGAGAGTTCCTTCAGATGTGTTATATTTTCATTCAAGCGGTCAAGGCTTATCTCCGCCCATGCCCGCCTAAGATAATCGTGCATTTTCATTTCTCCCGGGAAACGTTCTGAATAATTATTATAACATATAATAAAGTCAAATCATATAGCACTTTTTAACAAAATAAAATTAATTATATCGGGGTTTTTGTAAACCGAAAATCCCTTTACTTTTGCACGGATATGGTGTATAATATATACTGCACACATATCCCCGCAAGGCAGGATGCCCCGGGGAACATACCTATACAACTATAATTGACCTGCCCTTACTTACCGATATGATGAACATGGATAAAATTCTCTGGATACTTACAGGAGGCACATTCTCCTGCTCCGATACAAAAAAAGGCCTCACTCCTGCCGCCGGCAAGGCAGCTGCCGAAAAGATACGCTCTGCGGAGGACCTGAACTGCGATATAAGCTGCCTTATGAATATAGACAGCTCCGATATATCCCCGGATGATATAGAAAATATCGCCCGCAGCGTGCACAACGCATATCTCAACGGCTATCAGGGCATAGTCATCACCCACGGGACGGATACTCTTGCCTACACCGCGGCATATCTTGACTTCATGCTGGAGAACATAGACATCCCCGTTGTGATAACAGGCTCTCAAAGGCCCTATTCCGACAGGACGGGGGATGCATCCGCCAACCTGCAGCTGGCATTTGAGATATGTTCCAGGGAGTTCCGCGGCGTTTTCGTGGCGTTCGGCGGCAAGGTATTCAAGGGCAGCACAGTTTACAAGGCTCATTCCACTGCTCCCGAAGCGTTCTGCGGTGAAGCCGCTGCGTTTGTTGGCAAGAACGGAGAGCTTTTCTATACCGAAAAGGCAGTGACGGTGAACGGCAAATACCGCTACAACACCGTCACCCGCAGCAATATCGGGATAATATCCATATCACCCTTTACCACATCCGCAGATATCGCCCGTTTCAGGGGGTATGACGGCCTTGTCATCGCGGCATACGGCTTAGGCGGCGTTCCCCACAGGCTCCATGATGATATAAAGGGGCTGTGCGACAGCGGCACGGATGTCATGATAGTTTCACAATGCCGTGAGGGCGGCGTTTCCCCGGATGTATATGAGGTAGGAGAGAGCCTGAAAAGCACCGGTGCCGTATTCGGCGGCAAAATGACAGTTTCGGGCGCTGCGGCATACCTTGCCGTCAGCAGAGCATAGATATGGTCTTTTCACAGCTTGCGTTCCTTTACTGCTTCTTCCCCGCAGTCATGATAATATACTGGCTGATAAAGGATATACGCATACGAAACGTCTTCATACTCCTCACAGGGCTCATATTCTATTCATGGGGTGAGCCCTTCTATGTATGCATCATGCTCCTTTCCACCGCCATAGACTATTTTGCGGGACGGTACATGGACAAATTCGACAAGGATGACAAAAAGCGGAAGATATGCCTTCTTGTGTCGGTGTGCATGAACATAGGGCTTTTGTGCATATTCAAGTATTCCGACTTTTTCACCGACTCACTTTCAGCGCTCCTGAACACACAGCTCCACAATCCCGTCCTTTCCGTGAACAGGGCTATCAACGGCATTCTGCCCCTTAAGCTCGATGAAAAGAGAGTCCATCTCCCTATTGGCATATCATTTTTCACCTTCCAGTCCATGTCCTACACCATAGACCTGTACAGAAGGCGGATAAAGGTGCAGAAAAGCTTCATCAGGTTCGCAGCCTATGTGACACTGTTCCCGCAGATAGTGGCAGGGCCTATCGTGCGTTACGAGCAGGTGGAAAAGGAGCTTTCCTACCGCACTGTCACCTCGGAAAAGGTGTTTTCCGGGCTTGCCATATTCATAAAGGGACTTTCCAAAAAGGTGCTGATAGCCAACAATGTGGGGCTGCTGGCATCGCAGGTCTGGGGAATGGAGCTGTCCTCCCTCCCCGCCCTCACCGCATGGCTGGGAGCACTGGCCTTCACTTTGCAGATATACTTCGATTTCTCCGGGTATTCCGACATGGCCGTAGGCATGGGCAAAATGATGGGTTTTGAATTTCCGAAAAACTTCGATCACCCCTATCTTTCCCAGAGCGTCAGCGAATTTTGGCGCAGATGGCACATCACTCTCGGTGACTGGTTCAGAGAATATGTCTATATACCACTGGGCGGCAACCGCAAGGGCAAGGGCCGCACTCTGATAAACCTGTTTATAGTATGGGCTCTCACAGGCCTGTGGCACGGGGCACAATGGAACTTCGTGGTTTGGGGACTGTATTTCGGAGTATTCATAATCATCGAAAGGATAGGCTTTTCGGATGTGCTCAAAAAGATACCTGCGGTACTTAGAGTCATCTATTCGCTGTTTATCGTGATCATCGGCTGGGTGTTCTTCAACTCCCCCGATCTACCGTCCTCACTGGGCTTCCTGGCTTCCATGTTCACCATGAAAAACGGCTTTGCGGACAGCATGTCCATGTACCTGCTGTTGGAAAACATCATTATGCTCATGATCGGGGCGGTGCTTTCCACCGGTGTGATATACAGGCTGAAAAAATTCGTTCCCCGTTCCGAAAATGTGCGCACTGCGCTGCTCACAGCAGCAGAGATATCAGCAGTGGCATTGTGCACGGCATATATCGTAAGAGCTATCTATAACCCCTTCCTGTATTTCCGCTTCTGATACTGTATCAAAGCCACATACCACGATAGGAGGCTTTAGTATGAATATCACCACAAAACAGTTCCAGCTTCTGACGGATATCGATCTCGTGTGGGATTTCATGGTGGATATATACGACCGCAGGAACTGCTGCGGCGTGGCGGCTCCCTTCTTTGAACACGCCATCACAGCCTCCTGGATGGATCCATCCTATTCCTATCTTGACAGATTCTGGCTCGACGGCAAGAGGATCGTGGCATTCGTCTTTTACGAATCCCCTGTCACCGATATCTTTTTCAATGTCCGCAAGGGCTATGAATTCCTTGCAGATGAGATCATCGACTATACCGTAACTATGATGCCCGACTGGGGCAGGCAGCAGCTCATCCTCTTCCACGGACAGGAATTTCTGATGGAGGCTGCAAAAAAGCGCGGATTCATCAAGGTTTACGAATCCGAGGACAGGATATTCGATTTCAAAAACGAACTGAACTATAAGCTGCCTGCAGGATATCATTTCGTTGATCCTCAGAAGCTTGACATATTCAAGCTGGAAAAGCTCTGCTGGTACGGCTTCGGCCACGGTGAAAAGGACGCCTATACAGACTGGGACAAGGAGGACACCTCCTATGACTGGACTCCCGCAAAATCCCACAAGGACTGCATGAGCGGATTCCTTGCCCCCTCTCCCCATTCCACCCATGAATATGATATCATCATCGCAGATGATAAGAATGACGACTATGTGTGCTACTCGGGGATGTGGTGGGTACCCAAGAACAAGCTCGCCTACATGGAACCCCTCTGCACTCACCCGATGCACAGGCACAACGGCCTTGCAGCCGCGGCACTAACAGAGCATTACCGCAGGATGAAGGCCATGGGCGCCACCCACATGACAGGCGGCGAAAGCCCCTTCTATGACCGGATAGGCTATGGGCAGGGACTTCACTGGACGTTCTGAAAAAAATGACCTCACCAGCAGCCGTGCAGTTGATAGCACGGCTGCTTTTTCATTCACAAATAATTTACAATTAACTTCTCAAAAAGCTATTGACAAATCAGATTATATTGTGTAAAATATAATCATACTAAATCAGATTTAACAAGACTTTTCAATATATGGAGGCAGCTATGAAATTCTACGATTATTCAGTAAAGGATCAGAAGGGCAATGAGATCTCAATGGCAGAGTATGAAGGCAAGGTGGTGCTCATAGTGAATACTGCCACAGGCTGCGGGTTCACTCCCCAGTACAAGCAGCTTGAAGAAATGTATGAAAAGTACCATGACAAGGGGCTCGAGATCATCGACATCCCCTGTAATCAGTTCGGCAATCAGGCGCCGGGCACGGATGAACAGATCACAGAGTTCTGCACTCTCAGATATAACACAAAGTTCCCGCAGATGAAAAAGGCTGATGTGAACGGTGAGAATGCCCTTCCCGTATATGGGTTCCTGAAGGCTCAAAAGGGTTTCGAGGGCTTCGGCAAAGGACCTATGGCACTTGTGATGGGGGCTATGAACAAGACCAAAGGGAAGGATGCAGCTTCAAGCTCCGATATAAAGTGGAACTTCACGAAATTTGTGGTAGACCGCAGCGGCAATGTCATCGCAAGGTACGAACCCACAAATTCCATGGAAGAACTTGACAGATGTATAGCGGGTCTTATATAATAGTAACATCAGCAGCTCGTCACTGAACAGACAGCATCCGAGACACAAAGGGGGAACGTTATGTTTGATATAGCTATAATCGGCACAGGACCTGCAGGAATATCCGCAGCTCTTACCGCAAAGGTGAGGAACAAGAGCTTTGTACTGCTGGGCGAAAAGGATCTGAGCCTGAAAATGCGCAAGGCTGAAAAGGTACTCAATTACCCCGGCCTCCCCGCGACTTCCGGAGAGAAAATGGCACAGGCATTCTCCGAGCAGCTCCGCTCCA
>JAFPYQ010000460.1 GCA_017394475.1 Oscillospiraceae bacterium
AGAGAATGGCTGCGGCAAATCCACCCTTCTCAGGATAATAACAGGCAATGAGGAGTATGAGAGCCAGCCAGAGCCCCATATACCCACCCTTGCGGTGACAAGGGACAAGACCATCGGTTATCTTGCTCAGAACACAGGCCTTGACAGGTCAAGTACGGTCATCGAGGAGATGCGGTCCGTATTTGCCCACCTGTACAAGCTTCATGATGAACTGCGCAGCCTTGAAAAGGAGATAGCCGCCGCACAGGGAGCGGAGCTTGAAAAGAAGACCGCCCTGTACACCGCCAAGACAGCCGAATTTGAGGCTAAGGACGGTTATGACACCGAGATAAAGATAAACAAGGTGCTCAACGGTCTCGGATTTGGGGAAAGCTACAAAGAGCGCATTATAAGCACACTGAGCGGCGGAGAAAAGACCCGCCTTGCCCTTGCAAGGCTTCTTCTTGAAGAGCCCTCACTGTTGATACTCGACGAGCCCACCAACCACCTTGATTTTGATACCATCGCATGGCTGGAGGATTATCTGAAAGGATACAAGGGCGCTCTGCTGCTTGTTTCCCATGACAGATACTTCCTTGACAGGCTGTGCACTTCGATATGCGATATAGAGCGGGGCAGGCTGCGCCGCTGGAAGGGCGACTATACAAAGTACACCGAGCTCCGTGAGGCCGACAATGAGCGCCGCATGAAGGAATATGAAGCGCAGCAGGAGGAGATAGCCCGTCTGCGTGACTTCGTGGCAAAGAATCTTGTCCGCGCATCTACATCCGCACTTGCCAAAAGCCGTCGGAAGGTACTCGAGGATATCGAGGCAAATCTCATCGAAAAGCCTGTTATCTACAGCAAGACCTCCAATATCGCCTTTGAATATGATGTTGAGCCGCCCCTTGATGTGCTGTCGGTAAAGAATGCCGATCTTTATGCAGGGACAAAGCCCCTTGCAAGGGATATAAACTTTGAAGTCCGCCGGGGCGACAGGATAGGCGTTGTAGGTGCCAACGGCACAGGCAAATCCACTCTCCTCAAAATGCTGCAGAAGATGATCGGCGCAGGGGACAACGGACGGATAATCTGGAACAAGAATGTCAAGATAGCCTATTTTGACCAGGAAAATACACAGCTCCATCCCGAGCTCAGCCTTATAGATGAAATACACACAAGATACCGCACCATGACCGACCTTGATGTGCGTTCGCTCTTAGGGCGCGTCCGCCTTACGGGGGAGAATGTCTTCAAGCAGACAGGAGTGGTGAGCGGCGGTGAGCGCGCAAAGCTCTGCTTTGCTCTGATGATGCTCGAACGCGGCAATGTACTCATCCTCGACGAACCTACCAACCACCTTGATATACAGACCAGGGAGAGCCTTGAAAAAGCCCTTGAAAGCTACACAGGCACGCTTATCATCGTCTCCCATGACAGATATCTCCTCGACCGCATATCCGACAGGATACTGGAGGTAACACCCGAAAAGGTCAATATCTATGACTGCGGGTTCTCCCGGTACCTTGAACAGCGAACTTCGGCTGCAGGCGAGCAGAAGCCTGCAAAATCCGAAGCAAAGGCCACCGAAAGCGCACAGACCTACGCCAAGGGCAAGGCACAGCGTTCGGAGAATGCAAAACGCCGTGCAAGGATAAGGGAGCTTGAAAAGACCATAAACGAGAACGAGACCCGTATGCGGGAGCTTGAAGCAGATATGGCAGACCCCGCAACAGCCTCCGACCATGTTCTGCTGCAGGAAAAATGCGCGGAATATGAGGAGCTCAAAGCCGTGACCGAACAGCTTTCGGATGAATGGTTGGAACTATGCGAGGTGGATGTTTCGTAAGCTTGGATGCTCTGCTGCTTTCATCGTAAAACAGATAGGATAAGGAGTGAACAGTATGGCTGAAAGGAACCATGATCCTCTGCGCTTTGACGGAGGGCACGCCCACAAAGTCCCCGAGCATTTTGACTGTGAAACAGCATTTGCCTACGAACAGGCAGCCGCAGCCATACTAAGACCGCAGGGTGCTGACAGGATCATAGTCGGCACCGATACCAGACTTTCTGCGGATATGCTCTCCTCTGCCGTTTCATCGGGCATAATGTCCGCAGGTGTGAATGTGTTCCCTGCGGGTGTCATCACTGCCGGAGAAGCGGCATTTCTTGCAGCTGCGGAAAACGCCCCCTGCATACTCATCACCGCATCGGAAGAAAAGTACGATTACAACGGGCTGAAAATATTCGGGACTGACGGCAGAGTGCTGCAGCAGGACACTGTCCGCAGGATAGAGACCGCCGCCTGCGGTGAACTGCAGGCCGCAGTGAATGCCCCGGGACGCTTTGTACAGCGTAAAACCGAGGACAGCTATGTATCGGCGGTGAGAAAGATACCCGCCCTCATGGGAGCTGTCGATCTCAGGGGGATGTTCATAGCCATAGACTGCAATAACGGCTCGGCGGGTCAGATCATATCCACGCTTTTTTCAAAATACGGGGCAAGGATTTTTCTGCTCAGCACCGATCCCGACGGGATGAATATAAACACATCGGATGTATCCGCACTGAGCTCTTTCGTCACAGAGCACAGATGCACCGCGGGATTCATGTTCAATGCGGATGCCAGCCGTGTCATCTGCATAGA
>JAFPYQ010000461.1 GCA_017394475.1 Oscillospiraceae bacterium
ACTATTTCAGGGGCGAGGCGGTGTATTCGGTAAACACGCTGTATATGGCGGATAAAAGCCTTTTCTCAAAACACCCGTTCCCGGCTCTGAACTACTATACTACCCTTATGGAGGCATACGCTGCCTGCGGAGACCTGAACAATGCGGAGGCTCTGTACAAGGACGTTCTGCCGTTCTTTGAAGCACATTATGATAAGGAATTGTTCTCATATATCCTTGCTGAGCATTTTGAACGTCATATCAGTGTTCTTCGCGGTGATATCCCAAAAGCGGTACAGCTCACCGAGGCCATCGAAAAGAGTACCCTTTCCCTGGACCCCTATAATGAAAAGACTGCAAAGCGGCAGATGAAGACAAGGCGTCAGCGCATAGGTTTCGGAACATCCTTCCTGTATATCGCAGATATCTACATGAAAAACGGTGATACGGAGAAAGCACAGAAATACCTGAACTACGCTGAATATCTGCTGAAAGAATGCCCCCATCTGGCGGGACTCGCATACAAGCTCCGGGAAAGGCTCTCCATAAAGGACAGGTCCATAAAGCAGGAAAAAGAGGGAATTGAAAATGATATACACGAAACTGACAGTCAAGGCAATGAAAACAGCCTATAATGCCCATCACGGACAGCTTGACAGATCAGGAGCACCGTATATATTCCACCCCTATCACCTGGCCGAGCAGATGACCGATGAATATACCGTCTGTGCGGCACTTCTCCATGATACGGTGGAGGATACGGACATGACCATAGAGGAGCTTGAAAAGGAGTTCCCGAAGGAAGTCACAGATGCTGTGAGGCTCCTTACTCACGAGGATGGCACCGATTATTACGACTATGTGAGAAGACTGTGCCAGAACCCCATCGCAAAGGCCGTCAAGGCGGCAGACCTTGCCCACAATATGGATATATCCCGCGATACAGACGGAAAGATCAGCCCCGAAAAGCGGGAAAAGCTGAATGAAAAATACAGAAAAGCCTGCGACATACTCGCAGGAAAGGAATGAGGACAAAATGGATATAATAGAAGTGAGATCGGCGCATCCCTATGATGTACTGATAGGCAGAGGGATCCTCGATGAAGCGGGAGCACTCATAGAAGCTGTTAGCGGTCAGGGGCGCTTTGCCATAATAGCCGATGACAACACAGCCCCCCTGTATGCAGACAGGCTCATCGCCTCTCTTGAAAAGGCAGGTCTGGGCTCCGACCTGTTCGTATTCGAACACGGTGAAAAGTCAAAGAGCCCCGGGACTCTGGGCAAAATATATTCATTCCTTGCAAAGAACCACTACACCCGCACAGACGGCATAATCGCACTGGGCGGCGGTGTCACAGGGGATATGGCAGGCTATGCCTCCGCTACATACCTGAGAGGGATGCACTTTGTTCAGATACCCACATCACTGCTCTCACAGGTGGACAGTTCTGTGGGTTCCAAGACTGCCATAGACATACCCGAGGGCAAGAACCTTGTAGGCGCCTTCAAGTCACCCGATATCGTCATCATGGATACGGATACTCTCTCCACCCTGCCCCGCAGCTTCCTCATCGACGGCATGGGCGAGGTGGTGAAGTACGGCATGATAAAGTCCACCTCCCTGTTTGAGACCCTCAGAAACCACAATATAGACAATATCATGGACATAATAGATGATGTTGTGGCGCAGTGCGTCAGGATAAAGCGCGATGTGGTGGAAAACGATGAATTTGAAAAGGGCGAAAGGCGTCTCCTGAACTTCGGTCACACCTTGGGCCACTCTATTGAGCAGTATTACAATTACACCGGCATCTCCCACGGCAGAGCTGTGGCAAAGGGCATGGAGCTCATAACAGAACTGGCTGCACAGCACGGGCTGTGCGAAAGCTCACTTTGCGATGAACTTTCTTCCTGCCTAAAAAATTATGAGCTGTGCATCGATATCGAACCTACTCTCCCGCAGCTGGCACAGGCGACCCTCAATGATAAAAAGCGCTCGGGCAGCAATATCGGTATCGTGGTATGCTCTGATGTAGGTGCATCCCATGTGGAAACTATGCCCGTTGAGGATTTCATGGGTTGGCTGAACTGATACATCTGCATCTTAGGAGACACTATGGATATTACACTGACCCCATCCCGGCTTTCGGGAAAAGTAAAGATACCCTCATCAAAAAGCCTGTCCCACAGGAATATCATAGCAGCATCACTGGCTGACGGTATATCTGTGGTGCGCGGGATAACGTCATCGGTGGATATCGATGCCACCTGCCGCTGTATGGAACAGTTAGGTGCTACTATCACTCATGAGGGCAGCACCTACACCGTAAAGGGCATATCAGAAGCCCCGGAAAAGGCATACTGTGACTGCGCGGAAAGCGGCTCCACCCTTAGATTTGTCATACCCATCGCTGCGGCACTGGGAACACAGACCACCTTTGACGGTCACGGAAAGCTGCCCACACGCCCTATAACTCCGTATATCCGCGAATTTGCACGTTTCGGCGTCACCTTTGACAAAAAAGGCGGGCTCCCCATTACTATGACAGGACAACTTCGCGGAGGGGAATATGAACTGGAGGGTGATATATCCTCACAGTTTGTCACAGGGCTGCTGTTCGCTCTCCCCCTGCTTGGAGCTGACAGCAAAATAAAAATGCTCTCAAAGCTGCAGTCACGCCCATATGCACAGCTCACCATATCAACACTGCGTGCCTTTGGTGTGGATATAGACTGCACCAGAGAGGATTTTACGGTAAAGGGCGGACAGAGATTTTCCCCCGGTGAGATCGACACAGAGGGGGACTATTCGCAGGCGGCGTTCTTCCTCGTGGCAAACGCTCTCGGCAGCGATATCATCGTTGATGGACTGCGTCAGGATTCCGCACAGGGCGACAAGGAGATCATAAACATCATAAAAGGCTGCGGAAGTGAAATGTCCCCCTTTGAGGCTGATGTCTCGGATATCCCCGACCTTGTCCCCGTGCTTGCCGTGCTTGCCTCCGCCTGTCATGGGAAAAGCCGCATTTACAACGCATCAAGGCTGCGCATAAAGGAAAGTGACCGCCTTGAGAGCGTGTGCGCCATGATAAACGCCCTGGGCGGCAAAGCCGTTACAGGCAGCGACTACATGGAAATATACCACACCGACAGGTTCACAGGCGGCACTGTGGATGCCTGCAACGATCACAGGATAGTCATGGCGGCTGCAGTGGCATCCTGCTATTCGGACAGCCCTGTGACCATAAAAGGCTCTGAGGCTGTGAACAAAAGCTATCCCACTTTCTTTGATGATATGAGGTCACTCGGCTGTATCTGCTGATATCGGGCTTACTATGGAAATCATACTTGTACTTGTTATAATATTTCTTCTTATGTGGATACTTGGCGTTTCCACATACACGATGCTGACCATCGCTTTCTGGATAATGTTCGGTGCGGTGATCGTCACATGGCTCTTTTTCATTGTGATGAACATACTGCTCATCGGCGCAAAGCGTGTCGAGGCCATATTTTCCCGCTCCGACAAGAAATACTGGGGCTCCTTTGACAGGGTATACTATATGATCGACGGCGAGGAATACCCGAACATGTTCCCGGGTGAGGTGGCATTCAAGGACATCCTGTATAAGGACAACAAGCAGATCAAAGTGCTCTTCACAAAGGGAAAAAAGGTGTTCGACAAGAATGCGGAGCTGTGCTGCCGCATTGGCATCGCGGTCATGACGGTAATGAGCATCGTCTTCGTACACCTTGCCATGGGTCTGTACCTGCCATGAAAAAAAGACTATTTGCCGCACTGCTGACTGCCTTGCTCTGCCTTTCTGCCTGCGATGAGGTCTATGAGTTCCCCGATGAGGTACAGTCAGAGGTAAGAGCCGTCCCGGATGCACCATATCTGCCACGGGACTACTCACAGTGCTCCGACACCGAGAAAGCTGCTTATCTTGAACTGCGGGAGGCTGTGAACTCCTGTGCTGACAGCTTTGCAGTACCTGCAGATGTTTCGGATAAGGTGCTCCTTTCGCTGATGAGGGAAGACCCGCTGATATTCAATGTGACCTACACATGGAATGAGTCGGCAAACGGCGCTCCCACAATGTATTTTGTCTACACCGTACCTGCGGATGTAAACGCCCGTATGCAGGCAAAGCTCATAGAAACAGTGGAGCAGAACGCGGAAAGGGCACAGGGTCTCGACACCTACACCAAGCTGCTGTTCTACCACAACACCATCATCAATACCGCAAATCCCGATGAGAATACCGATGTTTCCGAATCAAACCCCTACACCTGCATGGTCAAGAGGAACGGCAGCAAAATGGCATACGCCAAGGTGTTCTCCATGTTCTGCGAATACGGCGGGATAGAAAC
>JAFPYQ010000462.1 GCA_017394475.1 Oscillospiraceae bacterium
ATGTAAAGCTCACCCCCCATTACAAAATATCCGACAAGACCAACAAGAAGGGGCAGCGCATAGCTCAGCCCGTATATATGCCCAACAAGCCCTTTGTCTACGATGCTGTGACAGGCAGGGCGTCCACCATAAATGAGGACAAATCTAAATATCTCAATACCGATCTTTACGAAAGCGATGACTATGAGGAAGAGACGATCGAAGAAGAAGTGGATGTTCCCGCAGGAGAGGGTCTCGGCGGTCGTTCCTACAAGATGACAGAAGCTGAGGAAAAGCAGGTAAAAGAACTTGAAGATGCCCTCACTGCCGAAGAATTCAAGGCACAGCTCAAAAAGGATCCATATATCATGCTGGATGATTCCTTCATAGTTGATGATTTCAGGATAGACAGGGATGAGTCCTACGAAAGCGGATACCGAATCTCCTTCGATGCCCATGTGAACAACAAGAACAGCTACCGCTGGCTGAATGTAAATGCGGATGCAAAGTCGGGCGATATACACTCGTTCTGGCAGACCAAGGGCAAGGACAGCAAGGAGCCCATCAACGTAAAGGAAGCCAACAAGACCGCCAACGCAGCTAAGAAATACTACTGCCCGTCCATAAGCTCCAGATACAGGGAGGTAGAGGAAAACACAGCACCTGCCGTTCAGACCTCCAAATACACGGAATCCGAACGCACTTTCAAATTCGAGCGCTATGAGAACAATATAGTGGTGGATAATCAGACCATCTCCGTTACTGTCGACAATACCGGATTTATAACATATTTCTCCGTTGATCATGACCCCAATGTGGATTTCGGCAACGGTAAGATACTCAGCAAGACCGCAGCCCTTAAAAAATATCTTGAAGCAAATGATCTGGAACTGAAATATCAGGGCTTTACCGACCTCAAGTCTGTCCCCCACACCTATCTCAACTACACAGCCGATAAATGGACGATATCTGCCATAACGGGCAAGACTGTTGACAGCTACGGCAACGAGATCGTAAAGGACCATAAGAAAAGCGACGGATGCCCCTATACGGATATATCGGGCTCTGCCTACAAAAATGAGATAGAAAAGCTCTGTGAATACGGTGTCATCTATTATAAAGGCGATAAGCTTGACCCCAAAAAAGCCATCACCTACAAGGAATTCGTGGAACTGAGCCACACAGCGGGCTTCTACGGTATCTGGATGTCGGATAATGAAGATGACAGGGAGCTCACACGGCTTGAACTGGCAGAGGGATTTGTTCGGACGGCAGGTCTTGAAAATGCCATAGGGCTCAAAGGCATATACAAGCAGGTGTTCAAGGATGTGAAGACCTCCGACAAAAATGCCTCCACAGCTGCCCTTGCCTACGCCTTAGGCGCAGTGGCACCCGACAAGAAAGGCAATTTCAATGCCGGCGGAAAAGTTACAAGAGAAGAAGCGTATCACGCTATATACAGCTATATAGACCATCAGTGAGCCACCCATGATACCACAGGAGGAAGTATGAAACACACAGAACTCAAAAAGACCGCTGCCGCACTTATGGCGATCCTCACAGTGAGCGCATTCTCCGCAGATGCCATAGCTGCAGAAAAGACCACCTCCAAGACAGCCGATACATCTTCATTCTCCATGCGCCTCTACTATCCCGAGGTCAGCGGAAAATACAGCAAAGGCAAGGCTGTCATAAGCTGGGACAAGGTACCCAATGCATCAAAGTACTACATCTACCGCAGCGAGAACGGC
>JAFPYQ010000463.1 GCA_017394475.1 Oscillospiraceae bacterium
ACAGGCATGGCAAATATCCGTGATGTTATCCTCTTCCCGAGAACTGTCGGTTCTATAAGATAAGGATCAGAATAATTATTATAGGGTGGTATGTTATGAAAAAGGTCATATCATTGTTACTCGCATGCACAGCAGCAACATGTGCATTTGTTTCATGCGGAGACAAGGAAGGTTCTGGTTCTGAGAGATCTTCATCAGCAGTAGTCGGAAAGTGGAATATGGTCGGCGGAGATAAGCTGGAAGAATTCTCCGTGTCTTACGGCGATGACGTTTCAGTAATTGCTGAATTCAAGGAAAACGGAAAAATGACAGAGACTATCCACTTGAATTCCACTGAGTTATGGTATATAAAGGATGATGAGACTTTTATCCTTAGCGGCAGAGAATTTGAGATCACCGGATCTGACGGCGGCGAGCTTGAAATAAGCTACATGGGGCAGAAGGTCGCTGCATTCACCGATCATGAAGGCGAGGGAGTATACGGCAGATATGCTGCGCCCGGTGAAATGGGTTTCGATGAACTTGGTGAAGTTTATGTGACTTTCCATGATGATGCAACGTCCGAATTGGATGCAACTGTGGAAGGCACATATACCTTCGATGAGAAGGCAGGGGAACTGGATGTCAGCGTTTTTTCAGAAGATGAGGAAGACAAAGGACCTGCAAAAGTTGAATTTGACGGAGACAAGATGACGGTGACCAACAGCAAAGGTATAGTTACAGTCTTTGAACGAATGGACTGAACAAATAATGTACAGCACAGGGAGCATCAATGGCGCTGTTCTCTGTAAAATATATCAAGAAAAGGAAAGTGATTATTATGTCAAGATCGCTGTATATCCCTGAGGGCTATAAACCGGCTCTCACATTGAGAGAAACTCAGCATGCAATCAAGTATATCAAGGATATCTTCCAGCAGGCGCTTGCGATAGTGCTCACACTGGACAGAGTATCTGCACCGCTTATCGTAAGCAAGGGCAGCGGTATCAACGACGACCTCAACGGCGTAGAGAGAAAGGTCGATTTTGATATCAAGGAGATCGGCAGTGAAGCAGAAGTCGTTCAGTCGCTTGCGAAGTGGAAGAGAATGGCACTTTACAGATACGGCTATGAGCCGGGCGAGGGCATATATACGGATATGAACGCTATACGCCGTGATGATGATACTGACAATACCCATTCTATCTTTGTAGATCAGTGGGACTGGGAAAAAGTCATCACCCGCGAGCAGCGCACAGTGGAGTATCTGAAGGAAACTGTGAAGAACGTTGTCAAGGCAGTTGCATACACAAAGCGCAAGGTCAGCAACCGCTATCCGCAGATAGCAGGAAAGATCTGCGATGAGCCGTTTTTCATCACAGCGCAGGAACTGGAGGATATGTATCCCGACAAGACAGGTCACGAGCGCGAGCGCCTTATCACAAAGGAGCACAAGACAGTATTCCTCATGGGTATCGGCGGCAAGCTTGCCAGCGGAAAGAAGCATGACGGAAGAGCTCCCGACTATGATGACTGGTCGCTGAACGGCGATATACTCGTCTGGGACGACGTTCTCAACGATTCATTGGAGATATCCTCAATGGGTATCCGTGTAGATGAGGCAGCTCTTGCAAAGCAGCTTGCAGAATGCGGAGCAGAAGACAGGATGCAGTACAAATATCACCAGATGATAGCTGACGGTACACTTCCGCTGACTATCGGCGGCGGTATCGGTCAGTCGAGACTCTGCATGCTTCTCCTCGAC
>JAFPYQ010000464.1 GCA_017394475.1 Oscillospiraceae bacterium
CAGGAACTTCAGGCTCCTGTCATCCTCGGCGTTTCCATGGGCGCAGGCAAATACATGACAGGCTACAAGACTGTTACAGCTATGGTAGAGGGTATGCTCGAATCTCTCGATATCACTGTTCCTGTTGCTCTTCATCTTGACCACGGCAACTATGATGCAGCTGTGGCTTGCATAAAGGCAGGTTTCTCTTCTATCATGTTCGACGGTTCAAGTCTCCCCTTCGAGGAGAACTATGCAAAGACCACAAAGCTTGTAAACACCTGTGATGTTCTCGGTCTCTCCCTTGAGGCAGAGGTAGGTTCCATCGGCGGTGAGGAAGACGGCGTTGTTGGTATGGGCGAATGTGCAGATCCCGAGGAATGCGCTAAGATAGCTTCTCTCGGCGTTACAATGCTCGCTGCAGGCATCGGCAACATCCACGGTGCATATCCCGAGAACTGGGCAGGTCTTCAGTTCGATGTTCTCGAGAAGATCAGAGCCGCTACAGGCAATGTTCCCCTCGTTCTCCACGGCGGCACAGGTATCCCCGATGAGCAGGTAAAGAAGGCTATCGGTCTGGGCGTTTCCAAGATCAACGTCAACACAGAGTGCCAGTGGGTATTCCAGGCAGCTACAAGACAGTACATCGAAGAGGGCAAGGACAAGGTCGGCAAGGGCTTTGATCCCAGAAAGATCCTCGCTCCCGGCTATGAGGCTATCAAGGCTAAGGTCAAGGAGAAGTACGAGGTATTCGGCAGCATAGGCAAGGCTTGATCGCCGCTTCTGAATAAAGGTATGTGATCAGCTGATAACAGAGCCGTTGTCATGAGCGTGACAACGGCTCTGTGCGATATAAGACCGATGGGACACGGTTCTAATACTTTTTTGATCTGTTTCAAATTGTAATATACTGTCCTTTATGATATACTGTATTTGTCCGAGCGGATGTATAGACGTTATCCGAATGGGCGGAGCTGCTGTTATATGAAAGGCAGGAACACGATGCTGTTTACCGTACAAAAGACCGATAATACCGGAGATGTTGTTTTTGTGACAGGTGAGACCCGTTGCGGAGTTATAAAAGGCATCTGGAAAAGTGAGACCATGAGACCTGTCATAGGAAAGTCATATAATATCGAGCTTACTCTGGGACTTGGCACAGGGGCAGTTGATCGCAGGGATGTCAAGACCGCATCAGGACAGGCGAAAACGTCCATTTCGGTTTCCGATGGCAAAGTCCTGTTTACCGGTCTCTGTGAATCGGTAGAAGATATTTACTTTATCCGTTTTGCCGATGATGGCCTTGAAATGCTTGACATAGAAAATGATGATCATACTATCAAAGCAGGAGATCATATCACTTTCTATCTTCCCTTTGAAGAGACCGTACTGAATCATTCTTTTCAGACAGGCTTACTACAGGAAATGTTTTGACGAATCGTGGATGTTCCACGATCGGGTTTGTGATGTTCCATTATCAGGTGGTGTGATGATGCACAATGTATCTGTTATAATAGCGGCGGCAGGAAATTCCAGCAGGATGGACGGCGTGAACAAGCAGTTTGCGGAGATATGCGGGATACCCGTCCTCATTCGTTCCGCACTGGCTTTTGAGGAAACGGAGGAGGTCTCCGAGATAGTGATATCCGCAAAGGAAGATGATCACCAGAGGATATCCGCCCTTTGCATAAAATACGATATAAAGAAATTCAAGGGCTGTGCCAAAGGCGGGGACACAAGGCAGCAGTCGGTGATAAATGCACTGAAAATGCTCTCACGGGAGACCGATCTTGTGGCGGTGCATGATGGAGCAAGGCCGCTGGTATCCCCGGGACGGATAAAAAGATGTATCTATGATGCGGGCGTATTCGGCGGAGCAGTCCTGGGCGTGCCTGTAAAGGATACCATAAAGGAGGTCTCCGACGGGCTTGTCAACGACACTCCCGACAGGCGGAAGCTCTATATCACCCAGACACCGCAGATATTCAAAAAGGATAAATATTATGAGGGCGTGAATTTTGCCGTAGCCCATGAGCTGGACTTCACCGATGACTGCCAGCTTGCTGAGGCTGTGGGCGTAAAGGTGTGCATGACCCCGTCGGACTATACGAATATCAAGATAACCACTCCGGATGATCTGGTGATAGCGGAAGCCCTTGTAAAGATGATAGAATCATGAACTGCTAAGATGGGATGAGATGACCTTTCCACCCTCCGCTGTGACCCCTTCAAGTCTGAAATGATGTTTTTTTGTACAAAGTGCAATATATATACAGTAAAGATTTGAACATTGTGTTAATAGGATTTAATAAAATCCTATTGACTTTTTTTTAGATATGATGTATAATAAATACAAGTATCAATGCACTATCAGATGCTTTTTTGTTAAATTTATTAAAGAGGGAGAGCTTTTCCATGGCTGATTCACGTTTTATAAAGACAGTGCCTTTCGGCGGTTATGATAAGACCGATGTAGATAAACGACTGGAGTCACTCTATCTTCAGGTCTTTGATCTGAAAAATGAGCTGAGGGAGTATAAGCTGCTCCTTGATGAACTGAAAAAGGGCGCTGAGGACAGCAAGGCCATTGAGACCGTGCTTGCAGGGGAGCGTTCTATGCTCACATCTGCACAGGTTCAGAAGGAGACCCTTTCGGATAAGCTGAAATCCGCCGATGATGAAAACAAGGCGAAGGATGCTGAGATAGCAGCTCTGCGTGAAGAGGTGAAGACCCTCAAGGCCACCTGCGAGGAAAATGATTCAAAGCTGGCTCTGCTTTCCGCAGGAAGTGATGCAGCGGCTCTGGGCGCAGTTTTTGTACAGGCTCAGAAGGCTGCGGATATGGTAATTTCCGAGTCGAAGAACAAGGCCGCTGAGATAGAGGGCAATGCCAAGAAGCTCGTGGAGAATATGGTGGACGATGCGAACAACAAGGCATCCGTTATCATATATGAGGCTGAGAAGCGTGCTGCAGAGATAGATGCGCAGACTCAGAACAATGAGGAGAAGGCAAAGGTAGCACAGGGCAATATGCGTGCTGTTCTGCTCACCGATGTGAACGAGTACTTAGAGCAGGTAAAGAAGCTGCGTGAGACCTTTGAGAACATAGAAAAGGAAACTCTTTCGAGAGTATCCGAGTCCGAAAAGCTCCTTACCGGTACAAGGGACAGGCTCACAGTGGGCGGTATCCCCGAATTCAAGAACCCGAAGGCAGTAGAGCCCGTTATCCCCGAATTCCCCGAGATAAAGCCCATAGACAATACCTATCCTACCGGTGCGGATAAGAAGAAGAGCACTGCCACTAAGGACAGCCTTGAAAAGATAGCTGCAATGGCAAGCGCACTTGACAGCGATGATGATGATGCGGATGAAAAGCCTGCAGAGGAGAAGAAGCCCGAAGAGAAAAAGCCCGAGGAAAAGAAGGGCGGCAAGAAGGGCGGACTTGACAAGCTCGCAGCTATGGCAAATTCATTTACCGATGATGATGATTGATAAGACAGCGTGAGTTTTGCTTTGATTATCCTGTCGGGGATATCATCTTACAGGTGATATCCCTTATGGATTTTTGATATGCGGATCGTTCCGCAGTGCTTTGAACAGGGAAATAAAGGAAATACAGATCAGATAAAGGGAGTAAAAGTATGGCAAATGAGATTGTGATAGTAAAGCCCGAAAAATGTGTGGGCTGCAATGCCTGCATCCGTTCCTGCCCCGCCCCCGAGGCAAATGTCACCACTAAGGTAGCCGAAGGAAAGTATATAACCTCGGTAGATACCAGTAAATGTATCGCATGCGGTGCCTGTCTTGGATCCTGCGCTCACGGTGCAAGAGATTATATAGATGATACAGATTCCTGCATGGCTAAGCTCGCTTCAAACGAGAAGATGATAATAATAGCTGCACCTGCCCTCAAGACCGTTCTCCCCAATCAGTGGAAGGGCGTTCTGGACTGGTTCAGGAAAAAGGGCTGCATCGTATACGATGTATCTCTGGGCGCTGATATATGCACATGGGCGCATCTGCGCGCAATAGAGAATGATGTTGTGGGCAATGTTATGTCACAGCCCTGCCCTGCGATAGTAAAGTATGTTGAAACATATCAGCCTACCATACTCCAGCACAACTTCTCGCCCATACACAGCCCCATGTCATGCCTGGCTGTATATATAAAGAAATATCAGAGAAGGACAAATCCCATCGCTGCTATCTCTCCCTGCATCGCAAAGAAGTATGAGTTCAGCGATACAGGACTGATAGATTACAATGTCACCATCAAGAAGCTGATGGATTATTTCGAGAA
>JAFPYQ010000465.1 GCA_017394475.1 Oscillospiraceae bacterium
CCTGCAGTTCCTTTCTGCCCAGTGAGATGAGGGCACGCTCCACGCGCTGCTTCGAGCAGTCACATCTGAAATGTGCCTCCAGATCGTCCATAACATCGGGCTCCAGGCCTCCGAGGACCAGGTGAGCCATTTCATCCGCGGTGGTGCCTGCCTCCAGCATCTTAGTCACCGAGGGGATCTCCGCAATGGTCTTTTCTATGGTATCTATGACGCTTTCCGGAGCAAAGGGCAGGAGCTGTATCAGATAGCCGCCTGCCGCCTTTACGGTGAGGTCGGGGTTCACAAGGACACCCAGTGCGCACACCGTGGGCACCTGTTCCGAAAGTGCATAGTAGCTTGCCACATCCTCGGCTATCTCTCCGCTGACAAGGGGTATCTGCCCGGAATAGGGCTCTTTGAGACCCATGTCCTTTATAACGGAAAGCGTGCCGTTCTTTCCTACTGCTCCCGCAACGTCTAGCTTTCCCTGACGGTTCAGGGGTATCTCCACCACGGGATTTTCCACATAGGATTTTACATTGCCAAGGCCGTCGGCCACGGCAATGAGCGTGCCGCAGGGGCCGCCGCCGTTCACTCTCAGGGTGATGGAATCATCTTTGCCCTTGAGCGCAATACCCATAAGGGAGGCTGCAATGGAGAGCCTCCCTAAGGCGGCTGTCACCACCGCAGATGTATTGTGTATCTTTTCTATTTCCGAGACCATATCCAGCGCATCTATGGCGGTAGCCACAACTGTGGCTTCATGGGATATGGTGCGAACTATCTTTGCCATTTGATCACCATGATCTGCTCATCCCTGTTTACCGGGATGACATATTATCAGCCGTCTATCTCTACTCTGACCTTTTCGCCCACACGGCCGGCACCCGCGCGCATAACTGTTCTGATAGCCCTTGCTATCTTGCCCTGCTTGCCGATGACCTTGCCCATGTCATCCGGAGCCACTGTGAGGTGATAAACTACCTCGCCGTTCTCATCGGGATCGTCCCTTGTGACCTGCACCTTGTCGGGATCGTCTACAAGACCCTTAGCTATTATCATAAGAAGTTCAGTCATTGTTCATTCTCCTGTATCACTGTTTGCTGTTGTGCAAAAGGCGACCGACAAACTGCCGACCGCCTCCGCTGATTACTCAGATATTGCTCCGCTCTTTACGAGAAGTTTCTTTACGGTATCAGTGGGCTGCGCACCGTTAGCTATCCACTTCTTGGCCTTGTCAGCGTCTACATTGATAACGCTGGGATCCTTGGTGGAGTCATAGTAGCCTATCTCCTCGATGAATCTGCCGTCTCTGGGATATCTTGAATCCGCAACAACTATCCTGTAGAAAGGTCTCTTCTTAGCGCCCATTCTTCTGAGCCTGATCTTAACTGCCATTTTGTTTCACCTCATAGTATTTTTACCGCAATGCGGCTTATCTATTGATTTATCAGTTTTATTAAAACTGTTTATCACGAAATTGTTATTACCCCTGCTGCAACGATTATGCCTGCAATGATGAACAGTACACCGATGATGATATAAAATATCTTGGCGAAGGTCATACCAAAAAGCTTTACCAGAAAACCTGCCTTGCGGTTGTTGAAAAACCACGGGACCTCTTTAACAGAGCAAATTATGCAGAAAAGCCCCATAGCTATCATTACCAGTGTATATATTATCTGCATAGAACTGTTCTCCCTGTCTGAAATTGTGTCTGATGTCTTATCTGCTTATTTTTGTTACTATATAGCTTATCTCCATCTGCCGGGCATTTTGAGAGGATTCCTCTTGCCCTTGGCGTTGCGCCCTGTGATGCCGAACTGCTTGAACATCTTCTGCATCTGCTCATACTGCTTAAGGAGCCTGTTCACATCCGAAACGGTGTTGCCGCTGCCCGCTGCGATCCTCTTCTTTCTGGAAGGATTGATGATAGTGGGGTTGAGCCTTTCCTCCGGGGTCATGGACTGGATGAGAGCGCCTACGCGGTCTATCTGATGATCGTCTATGTCCACATCCTTGATCTTGTCGGCTACGCCCGGGAGCATGGATGCTATCTGCTTGAAGGAGCCCATCTTCTTGATCTGCTTCATCTGTTCGAGCAGGTCGTTCATATCGAAGCCGCCGTTGTCCTGCAGCTTGTCTGCCAGCTTCTGGACCTTGGACTGATCGAGGGTGTTCTCCGCACGTTCGATAAGGGTCAGCACATCGCCCATGCCCAGGATCCTGGAAGCCATCCTCTTGGGGTGGAAAAGCTCCAGATCGTCCAGCTTTTCGCCCGTACCCACGAACTTGACGGGCTTGCCCGTAACAGCGAGAACGGAAAGTGCCGCACCGCCCCTGGTATCGGAGTCCAGCTTGGACATGAGGACGCCTGTGATGCCCAGTGCGTCATCGAATGCCTTGGCAACGTTTACCGCATCCTGACCTGTCATGGCATCCACCACGAGAATTATCTCATGGGGATTCACAGTATCCTTGATGTTCTTGAGCTCGTCCATGAGCTCCTCATCTATGTGAAGACGGCCTGCGGTATCGAGTATCACGATCTCGTTGCCGTGCTCCTTTGCGTGTTTAACAGCCTCTCTTGCGATGACCACGGGGTTTATCTGCCCCATCTCGAAGACCTTTACTCCTGCCTTTTCACCGACTACCTGCAGCTGGTTTATAGCCGCGGGACGGTAAACGTCGCAGGCTGCGAGGAGGGGGCGCTTGCCCTGTTCCTTGAAGTATTTCGCCAGCTTTGCAGCGTGAGTGGTCTTACCCGAGCCCTGGAGACCTACCATCATGATGACGCAGGGTGGCATGGAGGGGAACTCTATGCGTGAGTTCTCATTGCCCATGAGGTCGATGAGCTCGTCGTTAACTATCTTTATTACCTGCTGACCGGGTGTAAGGCTGGTCAGAACATCCGACCCGATGGCACGTTCTGTCACCTTAGCCACGAAATCACGGACTACCTTGTAGTTTACATCAGCCTCGAGGAGTGCCAGCTTTACTTCGCGCATGGCCTCTCTTACATCATTTTCGGTAAGAACGCCCCTGCCTTTGAGCTTTTTGAACACTGCACCCAGCTTTTCGGACAATCCCTCAAATGCCATATATCACACCGGCTTTCTCAAATAAGGTCGCGGATCTGCTTTATGATCCC
>JAFPYQ010000466.1 GCA_017394475.1 Oscillospiraceae bacterium
CTGGCTGATCTTGCGAAGTTTGACGGCGAGGCGAGCGTGCTCAAGGCACTGGCAAAGATCAAGCTGGAGAACAAGAACCGCTTTGCAAAGTATGTAAAGCAGAACTACGGCAGGGATATGAACACCGAGTCCATATTCGATGTTCAGGTAAAGCGCCTGCATGAATACAAGAGGCAGAACCTGAACGCCCTCAATATCATCGCAGAGTACAATGCACTGCTCGATGATCCCGACAGGGACTTCACTCCGAAATCCTACATCTTTGCTGCCAAAGCTGCACCGGGCTATCACCTTGCAAAGCAGATAATCAAGATGATATGGGCTCTTGGTGAGGAGATACGCAGGAACGACAAGATAAATCAGAAGCTGGCTGTATACTTCCTTGAAGATTACTGCGTCAGCCTTTCAGAGCTGCTTATGCCTGCAGCAGAGGTCTCCGAGCAGATAAGCCTTGCAGGTACCGAGGCGTCGGGTACGGGCAACATGAAACTCATGCTAAACGGCGCACTCACTCTGGGCACCCTTGACGGCGCTAATGTGGAGATAAGGGAGCAGGTAGGCGCCGAGAACATATTCATCTTCGGCATGACCGCCGATGAGGTGCTTGCAAAGAAGGCATCCGGCTACGATCCCGAGAGCTACTACAACAACAACGAGACCATACGCCGCGCTATCGACAGGATGTACAACGGCATCAACGGCATCAAGTTCGATGAGGTTGCAAATACCCTGAGATACAAGGATCCCTACATGGCACTTGCGGATTTCGACTCCTATCAGTCCGCACAGCAGTATGTGAGCGCATGCTATGGCGAAAAGATAAAGTGGAACAGGATGTCCCTCACCAATATAGCAAATGCGGGCATATTCTCCGCAGACAGGGCTGTTGATGAGTATGCAAAGAATATCTGGCATCTTTCCAAGTGATAGTATAGTATGAATATAATCATAGTCGGCTGCGGAAAGGTCGGTGAGACCGTTGCGCACAGACTCAACAATGAAGACAACAATATCACCATTCTCGACATAGACGAGAAAAAAGTCACTGCCATATCCCAGGGCAGTGACATCATGGGATATACGGGGAGCGGCACATCTGCGGAAATACTCAGGGATGTGGATGCGGCAAATGCCGATCTGCTCATAGCCCTTACCAATTCCGATGAAAGGAACATCCTCTGCTGCCTTATCGCAAAGAACTTAGGCGTCAAGAGAGTGATGGCAAGGGTGCGCACCCCGGATTACCGCAAGCAGATAGACTTTCTCCAGAACGATCTGAAGATAATGCCCATAAATCCCGAGCTCACTGCCGCATCGGAGATAGCGAGGATCCTGCAGTTCCCCTCTGCCATAGGCGTGGATACCTTCATGCGTGACAAGGTGGAGCTGCTCACCTTCAAGCTGCCCGATGAGTGCGTCCTGGAAGGGATGCCCGTAAAATCGGTGGTAACGCAGATAGCGGACGTTCTCGTCTGTATCGTAAAGCGTGACGGCGCTGCATTCATCCCCAACGGTGACTTTGTTTTCGAAAAGGGCGATGTGGCATCCATAATCGCTCCCCACAAGGAAGTACACAAGTTCTTCAAAAAGATAAAGTACAAGAATGAGCCCGTAAGGGATGTCATGATAGTAGGCGGCGGAGAGACAGGGTATTACCTGGCTTCCGACCTTAAGCGATCGGGCATCTCCGTCAAGCTCATAGAAAAGGACAAGGAGCGCTGCGACGAGCTTTCCACCGCTCTTGAAGGGGTGAATATCCTCTGGGGCGAGGCGAATGCCGAACTGCTCCTTGAAGAGGGCGTTGCATCCGCAGAGGGCTTTGTGGCTCTCACCAATGTGGATGTGGAGAACATCCTCCTGTCCCTCAGTGCCGCAGAGCACAGCACGGGCAGGAAGAAGATAATCACCAAGATAAACCGCACCGAGTCAGACAGCCTGATAAACCGCCTTTCACAGGATCTTGACACCATAATCCACCCGAAGGAGCTCACAGCGGATACCATTGCGCGCCATGTAAGGGCAATGAAGAACACTATCGGCAGCAATGTGGAAACACTGTACAACGTAGTCCCCGGGCAGATAGAGGCGGCAGAGTTCAGGATAGTGGAGGGTTCCCCCATAATCGGCAAGAACCTGCGTGACCTGCATTTCAAGGACAGCACGCTCATCGCCGCTATAAGCCGCAACAACAGACCATTCATCCCCCGCGGTGTGGACAAGATCGAAGCCAGGGATTCTGTGGTGGTCGTAACAAAGATAAAAGCCCTTACGGATATACAGGATATTCTGGAATGAGAGACCGCTTGTTTCTCCGCCTTGAATGACGGGGAAGCAAGCGTAGAGAATTTTTATGAACCATCAGATGATAATCTATATACTGGGCTGGCTCTTGTGCTTTGACGGTGCATTCATGCTCATCCCTGTGATAACGGGAATGGCCTACCGCGAAAAAGCCACGCTGTGGTTTCTGCCCGTTATGGCGTTCTGCGCTGTGGCAGGGTTTTTGATGATCAGGAAAAAGCCCGCATCAAAGACTCTCTATGCAAGAGAGGGCTATATCATAGTCGCCCTTTCATGGATAGTGATGAGCCTTTTCGGTGCGCTGCCCTTCACCCTTTCGGGCGCCATCCCCAACTATATAGATGCTGTGTTTGAGACAGTATCGGGCTTTACCACCACAGGTGCCACGATACTCAACGATGTGGAATCCCTGCCGCGGTGTATGCTGATGTGGCGCTCCTTTACCCACTGGGTTGGGGGAATGGGCGTGCTGGTGTTCGTTATGGCGTTCATACCGCTGAGCGGCGGTCAGAATATGCACATAATGAAGGCGGAGAGCACGGGTCCCTCGGTGTCAAAGCTGCTGCCGGGCGTAAAGAGCACGGCAAAGATACTCTATTAGATATATATCGTCCTCACCGCAGCCCAGTTCGTTCTGCTGCTGTTCGGCGGCATGACCGTCTTTGAGGCGATAAATACCGCATTTGCCACTGCGGGTACGGGCGGCTTCGGTGTTTACAATGATTCCATCGCCAGGTTCTCACCCTATGTAAAATATGTGGTATCGGTGTTCATGCTGCTGTTCTCGCTGTCATTCAGCTCCTACTATTTCCTGATAAAGAAAAAGTTCAAGCTGGCTTTCACGGATGAGATAAAGACATTCATACTCATAGTTGCCGCAGCAGTGGCGATAATCACCGTCAATACCGCAGGTATGTTCCCCTCGGTGGGCAAGGCATTCGAGAACGTTCTGTTCACCGTATCATCCATAATCTCCACCACGGGATTTTCAACAGTGGATTTTGAACACTGGCCCGAGCTTTCAAGGACCATACTGGTGACGCTGATGTTCATAGGAGCCTGCGCAGGCAGTACGGGCGGCGGCATGAAGGTGTCGCGCCTTATCATACTTTTCAAGGGAATGGGTAAAGAGCTTGAAAATATGATCCACCCGAAACAGATCAAAAAAGTCACTATGGATGGCTCACAGGTGCCTCATGAAGTGGTGCGCTCGGTAAATGTGTTCATCGTCTGCTTTTTGCTGGTATTTTCCATATCCATGGGCATACTCGCCTTTGACGAGTATGATCTGATAACAAATTTCACGGCTGTGGCAGCCACGATAAACAACATAGGACCCGGACTTTCAAAGGTAGGTCCGTCCTGCAATTTCGCATTCTTCTCCTGGTATTCAAAGATCACCCTCATTTTTGATATGATAGCGGGCAGGCTCGAGCTCTATCCCATGCTGCTGCTGTTTACTCCCGCTACATGGAAAAAGTGATAACGAAAGGAAAACAATATGATACTTGTCACAGGCGGCGCCGGATATATAGGCTCACATACCTGCATTGAACTGCTGGATGCAGGCGAGGATATCATCGTCCTCGATAATTTTTCCAACTCAAAGCCCAGAGCCCTTGAACTCATAAAGGAGATCACAGGCAAGGACTTTAAGTTCTATGAGGCAGATCTCCTTGACAGGGCTGCTGTAAGCAGGATATTCGAGGAAAACAAGATAGATTCCGTTATCCATTTTGCAGGGCTCAAGGCTGTGGGCGAATCCGTGGCAAAGCCCATAGAGTATTATCACAACAATATCACGGGCACGCTTATCCTCTGCAATGAGATGAGGAAGCATGGCTGCAAGACCATCGTATTCTCCTCCTCCGCCACAGTTTACGGTGAGCCTGCCATGATACCTATCACCGAGGAGTGCCCCAAGGGTACCTGTACTAATCCTTACGGCTGGACAAAGTGGATGATCGAGCAGATGCTCATTGATACACAGAAGGCAGACCCCGAGTGGAAGGTAGCGCTGCTGCGCTATTTCAATCCCATAGGCGCACATGAGTCGGGGAAGATAGGGGAAAATCCCAACGGCATACCCAACAACCTCATGCCCTATATACAGCAGGTGGCAGTGGGCAAGCTGCCGGAGCTGGGAGTTTTCGGCAATGACTATCCCACACATGACGGCACAGGCGTCAGGGACTATATCCATGTGGTGGATCTTGCAAAGGGACATCTCAAAGCCATAGAGAAGCTGCGCACGATGAAGGGCGTAGGTATATGGAACTTAGGCACAGGCAACGGCTATTCCGTGCTTGATGTGGTGAATGCCTTTGTGAAGGCAAGCGGCGTGGATGTGCCCTATAAGATAAAGCCCCGCCGCCCCGGCGACATAGCAGAGTGCTATGCAGACCCCTCAAAGGCACTTTCCGAGCTTGGATGGAAGGCAGAGAAGGGACTTGCTGAGATGTGCGCTGACAGCTGGCGCTTTATAAAGAACAATCCCAACGGACTATGATCGATTCCCCCGCTTCACCGCGGGGGAATGGTTTAAGGTGATAGAATGGCACTGGAGATAGAGAGAAAATTCCTGATATACAAAGACGATGTGCTCTATGAAAAGGCATCCGAAAAGTGGGATATAGTGCAGACCTACCTTTCGGAGAAAACAGCGGGCATACAAAGGCGGGTGCGCAGTATCACGATAAACGGCGAAACCCACTGCACCTATACCGAAAAGAACTTTATCAAGCCTATGGTGCGGGAGGAGCATGAGCGGGAGATAAGCAGAGATGAATACGAAAGGCTGCTTACGGAGGCTGACGGGAAGAAAACTCCCG
Source organism: Oscillospiraceae bacterium (assembly GCA_017394475.1). Classification (GTDB taxonomy): domain Bacteria; phylum Bacillota; class Clostridia; order Oscillospirales; family Ruminococcaceae; genus Huintestinicola. The sequence continues at coordinate 5,133 of JAFPYQ010000466.1, forward strand.
TGGTGAAGACCCGCCTTATCATCGAATATGAGAAGCAGCATTTTGAGACGGATATATATCCCTTTTCCGATGAATACTGCACCATAGAACTGGAGATAGCCCATGAGGACACGGAGATAGATATGCCCCCCTTCGTGCGGGTGATAAAAGAGGTAACGGGGGACAGCCGCTATTCAAATGCGGAGCTTGCAAGGACAAAGAGGCTTTTGCCTTGAGCGTCATACAAACACCATTATATTAACTTGACAATCTGCCGATATTGTGGTATAATTTATATTGGGTCATTTTCAGCACGCTGTTGTGATAATGAGCCGTTTAAGCAAGTAATTTCCGTCATATAAGAGTTCAAGATACAGAGGTGTTTGATATGGCACTGTTCGGCAAAAAAAAGGAAATACCCGTTACCCCTGCTCCCACTGTGAGCTACCCTTCTGTGGATCCCGATGACTTTTTCAAGGATATGGGGCGCAAGCCAAAAGCACCAAAGGGACTTGTGGATATAACCTCTCCCGAGATAACAGGACTCAGGGAAAAGCCTCTTGAAGCACCGGGCAGCACCATCAAGGACAATGATATGCCCATAGATACCGACACCCTTACGGATAAGACACTGCTGCCGCCCGATCCCGAGCATGCGCATATAAGGACCATAAATACCGAGACCATAGATACTACCGTTATCCCGAAAGAGGAAAAGATATTCCGCGAGGAAAAGCCCCTTTCCGCCGATGATTTCTTCAAGGATCTTGACAGGAAGCGTCCCCGCAGCATAGATATCGATCTCCCCGAGGTAGACGGCGTGCTGCGTGCGGAACCGATACCCCATCATGTAACGGATATAGGTGATGCTAAGGTAGATGAATCCGCAGTAGAGGCACTTCATGACAAATCGGGGGATGTGCCCGATTTCGTTGTGGGGGATATCAACCTTGTGGATATTTCCCATCTTGATATGAGCTCGCTGCGTGAGGAGCGCGAAGATCCCGAGCCCACAGAAGAAGAATGATCAGATAGAAGTAACTTCCGTTTAAGACGGAGGTTACTTCATTTCATAACCAGGGAGAACACTATGGATCACTTTGAACTTGTCAGTGATTTCAAGCCGTCCGGAGATCAGCCCGAGGCTATTTCCGCACTTGTAGACGGTGTGAACAAGGGCTATCACGAGCAGACACTGTTAGGTGTCACAGGCTCGGGCAAGACCTTTACAATGGCCAATATCATCGCAAAGCTCAACCGCCCCGCCCTTGTATTTGCCCATAACAAGATACTTGCAGCGCAGCTGTGCAGCGAATTCAGGGAGTTCTTCCCTCACAATGCGGTGGAGTATTTCGTTTCCTACTATGACTATTATCAGCCCGAGGCGTATATACCCCAGACCGATGCCTATATAGAAAAGGATTCCGCCATAAACGACGAGATAGACAAGCTGCGCCATTCCGCGACCCTCGCCCTTGCGGAGAGGCGGGATGTGATAATAGTCGCATCGGTATCCTGCATATACTCTCTAGGTGCCCCGGAGGAATACCGCGCTAATGTCATCTCCCTGCGCAAGGGGATGGAGATATCCCGTGAGGAGCTCATCTCAAAGCTGGTATCGGATCAGTATGAGCGCAATGATGTGAATTTCGTCCGCAACAAGTTCCGCGTGAGAGGGGATACGGTGGAGATATTCCCCGCAGGCTCCATGCACAATGCCCTTAGAGTGGAATTTTTCGGGGATGAGATAGACCGTATATGCGAGTTTGATCCACTGACGGGAAAGGCAGTTTCCACCCTTGCCCATGCAGCAGTATACCCCGCATCCCACTATGTGGTATCAAAGGATCATCTTCATACGGCGATTGAGAATATCGAGGATGAGCTGCAGGAGCGGGTGAAATACTTCGAGATGGAAGGAAAGCTGGTGGAGGCGCAGCGCATCAAGCAGCGCACCTTGTACGATATCGAGATGCTCGAGGAGATAGGTTTCTGCAAGGGCATAGAGAACTATTCGCGCATACTTGCGGGCAGAGAGCCCGGCAGCACTCCCTATACGCTCCTTGACCATTTCCCGAAGGATTTCCTGCTGTTCGTGGATGAGAGCCATGTTTCCCTTCCTCAGATAAGGGGCATGAGCGCAGGGGACAGGGGGCGCAAGCAGGTGCTGGTGGACTATGGTTTCAGGCTCCCCTCCGCCTTTGATAACCGTCCGCTGTTTTTCGACGAATTCAAGTCAAAGATAAATCAGGCGATATATGTCTCCGCCACCCCCGGACCTATGGAAAGGGAAAATTCACAGCAGATAGTTGAACAGCTCATCCGTCCCACCGGGCTCGTGGATCCTAAGATCACCGTAAAGCCTGTTGACGGGCAGATAGAGGACCTTATCAGCGAGATAAACAAGCGCACCGATAAGGGAGAGCGCGTGCTGGTCACCACACTTACAAAGAGGATGGCAGAGGATCTGACCGCCTACCTGGACGGGGCGGGGATAAAGGTCAAGTATATGCACCACGATATAGAGACCATCGAACGAATGGAGCTCATCAGGGATCTGCGCCTGGGCGAATATGATGTGCTGGTGGGAATAAACCTTCTGCGTGAGGGGCTTGACATCCCCGAGGTGTCTCTTGTGGCAATACTTGATGCGGATAAGGAAGGCTTCCTGCGTTCGGAGAGCTCACTGGTGCAGACCATAGGCAGAGCGGCGAGAAACGATCACGGTGAGGTCATCATGTATGCCGATGAGGTGACAGGGTCAATGGAGCGCGCCATAGCCGAGACCAACCGCCGCCGTGAGATACAGCTGAAATACAATGAAGAGCACGGCATAGTACCGAAGACCATCGTCAAGGATATACGCGATGTTATCGAGATCACATCGAAGGAGACCGTGAAGAAGAATTCCGAGGGAAAGAAGCTGTCGAGGAAGGAAAAGGACGAGATGATAAAGACTCTGACAGCACAGATGAAGGAAGCTGCAAAGCTGCTTGAATTTGAGCACGCTGCGTTCCTGAGGGACAAGATCAGGGAACTCAGTGAATAAGACACTGTCTAAAAAAGATCCTCCGTTGCCTGACGGAGGATCATATTATTTTAACGACGAGCACGGCACGGAAGCATCCGTTATCTGTCTGCGCATAGATGTCACCATCCATCTTGCTCATAAGGCGGCGGCAGATGAAAAGTCCAAGACCGTTGCCCTGTATCCTTTCGGCGTTGCTGCCGCGCTGGAAGCTGTCAAATATGGAGGTGAGCTCCGATTCCTCAAGGGTGCAGCCTGTGTTGGTCACAGCGATGGTCATGCATCCGTCTTCCTTTTCAAGGTCAATGGAGATGAGCTTGCCGTCACCGTATTTTATGGCATTTTCCATAAGGTTCTGGATACATTCCCCGAGCCTGTCGGGATCGCAGGACAGCAGGATATCATCAAATCTGCCGATGGTAAATTCAGTCCCGGATGCTGCGAGCCTTTCGGAATATCGGCTCCTGATCCTGTCAATGACGGGTTTTATGAAGCCTTCCGTCTCATTGATCTCAAATTCCATGAAATCTTCACTTGCGGCTTTTGTTATCTGAGCCATGTATTTTTCTATCTCAACAGTGTGATCTTCTATGCTCCTTGCAGCGCTCCTGCGCTTTTCTTCATCCTGGTAGAGCCCCCTTTCAAGTGCCTTGGCATTCAGCTTTATGGCGGAGAGGGGCGTTTTTATATCATGTGAAAGGGAAAGCAGCAGCAGCTTTTTGTCCTTCTGTATCTCCAGTTCCTTTTTTCTGCTCTCCTCGACACTTTCCCTCAGCATATCCATGCCCCATGTGATCTCGCCGAGAAATCTGTTTTTGTCCTGCTTTATCTGCGGTGCAAGATTTCCCTTCGCGATCTCCCTGGGAAGCTCGGAAAGCTGGGCAAAGGGGCGGATGATCTTCAGATAGATATAGAGCATTATACCGCCGATGAGAAGTATCACAGCTGCCATGAAAAGCAAGATGATGATACCTTGCCCGCTGCCGTCATCCCTTGTATATTCCACGCGGTACAGACTGCTGTTGGCATCTATTATCACATAGGGCTTGTCGGAACTGTAAAGATCGCCGCCGTTATCTGCATATACTCCCGTAATATACTTATATGAGGAAATGTCAAGGCTGCCCGTGTCCTCTATCTGATGTTCAAGGCGCTTTGCCTCCACACGGTAAAAGCCGTTGCTTGTATCGGTGCTTTTGAAAAGAGTGATACCGGCTGCAGCGAACAGTACAGCAAGCAGAGAGAATACGCAGATACACAGCTTTCTGAATGAACTCATACGAATTTATACCCCACGCCCCACACTGTGACTATCCTCTTTGCATTTTTTGAGTCATCCCCCAGCTTTGTGCGCAGCTTGTTGATATGGACATGGAGGGTCTGCTGTTCGGATTCACTGTCGCTGCCCCATACGGTGTTGAATAGATATTCTTTTTTGAGCGCCTTGCCGCGGTTTTCTATGAGCAGTGCAAGAAGATCAAACTCTTTGGCGGAAAGATCCACAGACTTTCCGTCGATGATAGCAGTGCGGTCGGCAAGGTTCAGTACCACACCATCTGCTGACAGTGTATCTTCCTTGTATCTGCGCTTGAATATCCCCTTTATCTTGGCGATAAGTATATCTATATCATAGGGCTTTTCTATATAATCATCTGCACCCAGCTTGTAGCCATCCAGCTTATCCTGCCTTTCTGTGCGGCAGCTTACTATGAGTATAGGTGTGTCAGCCTGCTGACGGATCTTTGAGCACACGGTAAAGCCGTTAATATCGGGCAGATTTATATCGAGCACAACAAGCCTTGCCCCGTATCTTTCAAATAGGGACAAGGCCTTTTCTCCGTTTTCAGCAGTGCTCACAGTATAGCCCTCCGCCCGCAGAAAATCACACAGCAGTGCGGAAAGCTCCGTATTATCCTCAACTATCAGTATGTCTATCATAAAAAACGCCTCTATATCTGCCGTTTATCCTATGAGAATAGTATAGATGGAAACGGGGTGCTATGTCAAGAGCAGCAGGCAAAATTAATAATAAATTTACACTTTCGGGAGAGTGTCGTCCTGCATCACATTACTGTCCCTTATTTCACGGAGCACCTGCATACCCCTGTCATATTCCTCATAAAGCGGGCTGTGAGCGGAGTTTTCAAAGATGTATATTTTCTTTTCGGGCGCATCGATCGCTTCATAGTATTCCTGCTGTAGTGATGCACAACAGGTCATATCATATTTACCGACGATGAAATATACCGGAATATCCACCGCAGGCACATTCTCAAAGACGTTCAGATCGTTTGTGTCCTTTGATGCGGGGCAGTTTTCTGACAGGGTGAATTTACTTTTCCATGTGTTTATGCGTTCGCCTTGTGTGTAGGCAGGACAGCGCAGGCTTGGAAAGAAAAGCCCGGTCATGACATTTTTCATATCCCTTGTGGTGCCCACACCTGTGCCATGCATCGCCTTGTCCCGCAGTCCGGAAGATCTATAGCTTTCATAGTCGGATTCGGACCCGCGGATATCATACTTTGCAAATTCAGCACACATTTTCTTGTCGCCCATGTCTTCATACTGCTTTTTCATATGATCGAAGGCAGTGTATTCGGAGAGTCTCTGATCGCATATCTGTGACATGGCGATGTAGCACTCGTATTTTTCGGGATATTTCTGCACAGTCTGAAGTGCGATGGCAGTACCGAAGGAATGACCCATAATGGATATCTTTTCCTTGTTGAAACGCTGTGCAAGATAGTCTGTCACAGCGATTGTATCGTCAATGAATCTCCCGGTGGTCATGTTCTCTGCTCTGATATCGGGTGAATATGATATTCCCGTTCCCCTGTAATCCCAGTAGCAGACAGTGAATTCATGGGGCAGCGGTGATGGATAAAGGCTTTCCAGAAGATACTGCGGGATACCGGGACCGCCGCCGCATACCAGTAAAACAGGAGCGCTCACACCATCGGAAAGCAGTATAAGTCCCAGATCGACACC
>JAFPYQ010000467.1 GCA_017394475.1 Oscillospiraceae bacterium
AACAGAAGAACCAGTCCCCCATGACGATAGAGCCCTTGTCGCCTGCGATAACGGCATTGTTGCGGTTCTGCACCTCAAAGCCCGATGAAAGGGACGCAAATGCGCCGTCGTATCTGAGCAGCATGGTATTGCTGAGGTCTATCTTATCCCTGCCGATATGTGCATCGGATATGAGCTCCTTCGGTGAATATCCCAGGATATCCGCTGTCATGGTGAGAGGATAAACACCCAGATCCAGCAGCGCTCCGCCGCCGCTTTCAGCCTTGAACAGCCTGTCGCTGCCGTCATAGGGGATAAAGTTGCAGAAATCCGCCTTGATATATTCCACCTTGCCTATCATACCCGACCTTATCCATTCAAGGACTTTGAGATAGGTAGGCCTTGTCTTCATCCAGATAGCTTCCATGAAAAAGAGCTTTTTTGACTCCGCATATCCCAGCAGCTTTTCACAGTCATCAGCATTGAGTGTCAGCGTCTTCTCACAGAGTACGTTCCTGTCGTTTTCAAGGCACAGCATGGCATCGCCGTAGTGAGAGCTCATGGGAGTTGCGATGTAGACTATATCCACCTCGCTGTCCTCTGCCAGCTCTTTGTAGCTGCCGTAGGCCTTTCTGAAACCGAATTTATCGGCAAAGGCCTGCGCTTTTTCCTTCGTCCTCGATGCGACTGCGCAAAGTTCGGAGTTTTCACATCCCGAAAGTGCAGTGGCAAATGTGTTGGCGATCTTGCCTGTACCTATGATGCCCCATTTTGTCTTTTTCATAAGCTCACGTCCTTTTTTCATTTCGTCAGAGATCTATTTGCAGATGATGATATTTTCGGCAAGGAATGCCTTTGCTATGAGTTCTTCCTTCCCGTCTTCAAGGGAATAGATATTCCTTCCGTCGGAATACACGACTCCCCTTTCGGTAAATGCAAAATCAAGGATACCCTTTTTCACGGCTATTTCTTCGCCGCCTGAACTGTCACGCCTGCACAGTACCCTTGAATGTGGCATAACGGGTTTTTCTTCCTTTTTGTCCGCTGCCTTCTGTGCTTTTATCACATTTCCGTCGATCATGATATCCTTCTGTGAATAACCCTTTGTGCGTTCGTTCATGGCAGTTCTCGGGTCCTTGCCGTTGAGAGCCTGGCCGCCCCAGATTATGGACATGAAATTGAGCCACCCTCCCAGTGCCTTTAACAGGCGCACAGGGAACAGGGCCACATCCTTTATACCGAATCTTTCCTCGGTGTGCTCTCCGCCGTAGGGCTGCTTTATGTACCAGAGCTCGCCGTCTTTGTTTTCCTTCAGGTGGATAAAATCATACTTTTCATCCGAAAGGACTTCCTCCATAGCATTTGTCTCAATGTCTATATATGCTCCCGAATAGGGCGCATGAGCGGTGACGCCGCCGTATTCGTTCCTGGCGTTGCCGCTGGTGGAGAAATAGAGCCTTCCGGGTACATGCTCGGAAAAGGAAAGATACCGCTCGGATGAATCGCCGTCGGTGAGCTCATCATATACCGCAGATGGCGGTTCGAGCACTGCGATGTGCAATTCCCCTCCTCCGCCAAGTGACAGAGCCAGCTTGTCCTTTTCAGGGGAATATGCGATCTCGTTTATCTCCGTGTCATTCGATGAAAGGATAAGCCCTTCGATATCATCCGCAGGATCTACGGAACGTGTATACACGCCGCAGGAATTATCCAGCTTCAGGGAATATATCATCTCATCCTTGTAGGCGGTGACACCGCTTATGCTGCTGAAAAAGCTCTCGCTCTCATCCACAGCGGCCATGGTCTGGGTAAACTGTGCACCTGTGCCTGTGGTCTTCCATTCCTTCCTGCGGTAGATATCCTGCAGGTTCTGCCTGTACCTTGCGATTCTCTCGCTGGGTATCTCTCTTGTTTTGCCGTCCTCACACAGATACATCCTTCCCTGTGATGTATATATGATCTTCATTCTATCACCTGTATCAGAATAATTCGTGTCTATTTCGCCCTTTCATCCCCCATGGGGTTCAGGTCAAGTGCGGTTCGTATGTTCTCGTTGGTAAGGTGAGTGTATATTTCAGTGGTGGATAGATTTGCGTGCCCCAGTATCTCCTTGAGCACCATGGGATCCACATTTCCGTACTGATACATAAGGGTCGCCGCGGTATGCCGCAGCTTATGGGTAGAAAGTCCCCTGCCCCCCATGCCTATGCGTTCGATAGCACTGTCGACCACCTGCTGTACACGCCTTGCGGATATGCGCCTTTTCTGCTTTGACAGGAATACCGCCTTTTCTCCATCCACATCGGGTCGGTGCATCAGGTACTCATTAAGGGCATCTGCGCAGCCTTCGTTCATGTGTATCATTCTCTCCTTGTTGCCCTTGCCCAGGAGTCTTATGGTGCGGTCGTCAAAATTCAGATCGTTTATATTGAGCCCCACCAGCTCGGAAAGTCTCATCCCGCAGTTGAGGAACAGCATCAGTATGCAGAAATCGCGGTAATAGAAATCATCGGTGACATCCATCTGCTCAACGAGCAGTCGGCTGGTATCAAGATCCATGTATACGGGCTTTGCCTTTTTGGGAGAGGGTACATCGAGATTGAGCACAGGGCTTTTTTCCATGTGGTAGCTTGCCAGCCTGTTTGTGCTCAGTGCCTTGTAAAATCCCTTTATGGCCGATATCTTCCTTGCCCTCGATCTGTCGTTGTTCTTCTGATCCACTGCGGCATAGTTCAGATATTCATATACATCAGCAAGGGTCACCTTCGACACCTGTTCAAAAGGGATATCAGCTATGATATCATCCTCTGTCCCCATCCTGTTGGCCTTCAGCCATCTGAGGAAAAGCCTTATATCAAGATAGTATGATGATATGGTCCTTTCGGAACGGTTCTTTATCACCCTGAGATAGAATATATATTCCTGCAGATAGGGCGGGCAGTCTTTCATATCGGTCATTTTATCACCTTAAAACGGGGCTGTTTCTTTCCTCAGCCATTCATTCTCTTCTTCTGTGAGATAGGGAGAGAGCTTTTCATACACCGCCAAATGATAATCATTCAGCAGCTTTTTATCCTCCTGTGTCAGATCGTCAGCGATCACTGCATCACGGTCAAAGGGAACGACCGTGACAGTCTCAAAGCATAAGAGATCATCGTCACAAGGAACACAGAGCATCAGGTTCTCAAGCCTTATGCCGAACTTTCCTTCAATGTATACACCGGGTTCATCGGATGTGAGCATGCCCGCCTCAAAGGGAACAGGTGACTGATCTCTCATGCGTATGCCCTGAGGACCTTCATGTACTCCAAGGCAGTATCCCACGCCATGCCCCGTCCCGTGATTGAAGTCAAGTCCCATTTCCCACAGCGGCTGCCTTGCCAGCACATCGAGATTCACACCTGAACATCCCTTTTTGAACTTCACGGCCGCAAGTCTGAGATTGCCTTTCAGAACAGCTGTATATGCCTTCTTTTCTTCCTCGGATAGTTCTCCGAGAGCGATGGTTCTTGTGATATCGGTGGTGCCGTATTTATACTGTCCGCCGGTATCGAGCAGCAAGAATCCCTTGTCATCAAGCCGTGCATTGCTTTCTTCATCTGCGCTGTAATGCACTATGGCGGCATGTTCTCCATAGGCACTGATAGGCTCAAAGGACTGATAAAGATAGCAGTCGCCCTTTCTTCGGAGTTCATCGAGCATGTATGCTACATGGAGCTCTGTGAGCTCACTGTGCCGTCCTTTATAGCCGGTCTTAAGGGCATAGATGAGCTTTGTTACAGCAATGCCGTCAATGATGTGAGCTTTGCGGATATTCTCACACTCTGTATCATTCTTCAGAGCCTTCATCAGAACGATGGGAGATCGTATCGCCTTATATGCAGATGTGTCCGCGCTGCCCTTTCCATAGCAGCAGTAAGCCCCATAGGACAAGGTATCCTTATCAAAGAACATCTTTCCGCCGTTGCTTTCATTCCCTGCCCTTTCAAGCTCTTCATAAAAGCTCTCATAGGGCTTTATTTCGATGTCGTCGGCACTCAGTTCCTGCCGCAGCTTCTCATCCAGTGCATAATCACAGATGAAAAGCTCAGCTCTGTCCTTCCTGATAATGAGGTATGACAGTGCAACGGGAGTGTATTTCACATCGGAGCCGCGGATATTTAAGAGCCAAGCGATCTCGTCAAGGGCTGAGATAACGAATATATCATTTTCTCCGAGTTCAAGCTTTTCACTCAGTTCCCTCAGCTTGTCCGCCCTTGTTTTGCCCGTGTATTCCGTTTCAAGTTCAAATACCGGAGTGAACCTCACAGGCGGACGATCCGTCCATATCTTATCTACAAGATCGGTATCGGGCGGGACATCGATGGTGCAGAAACCGGGATCCTTTTCGCAAAGCTTTTCGTAAAAGCTCCTTGAAACAGTCTTGGGGTCAAAACCAAGAGCCACAGAGCCATCCTCATTCTTCATCTCATCAATATTCTTTGCCAGGAATTCGAGGATAGAGGGAACATCCTTCTCGCCCTGTTTCATAAGAGTGATGCCGCTGCCGTCAAGCTGCTGTGCTGCCTGTATAAAATAGCGCCCGTCTGTCCAGAGATATGCTTTGTCCATAGTGACCAGCAGTGTCCCCGCAGAACCCGTAAAGCCCGACATATACTCCCTCGTTTTGAAATGAGAAGCGGTATATTCGGATGAATGGGGGTCGGAAGAGTTTATCAGATACATCTTAAAGCCATGTTCCTTCATCAGAAAACGCAGCTTTTCAATTTTTTCGATCACTGTCAAGATGATCCTCCTTACAGCTTGTTACATATAATTCTCAGGGCTTGCGGACGGTTTTCAGGATATATGTATCATTGTAGACCACTTTATCCCCATGCGCCTTTACCGCTTTTCTGATGCCTTCAAAAAACGGTGTGCGGTATGGCTCCTCAAGGGTTATATGGTCGCTGTGAGTGCCGATGTACTGTATGTATCCATCTGCATCGTACTCACGCCTGCCGTGGAAATACTCTGTTTCAAGCTCTGTATATCCATGAGCCGTTGCATTGTCATAGACAAAGCGCCCGTTCACATATTTATCCGCGGGCTTGAAGTATCCATCATAGACCTTCTGTATGTCCGCATAAAGCTCGGGATCGGGGGTCTGATAATCCCCGTGGAGGTACATCATTGCCAACATCCCGCCGCTTTTCAGCAGTTCAAAGGTCTTGTCAAAGGCGATATCCTCGGGTATCCACTGGATAGTCGCCGCAGAATAGATAAGGTCGAATTTCGCATCTCCGAAATCATGAGTGATGAAATCATCATTCACTATATTGAAATTCGAAAGCTCCCCATACTTTTCCTTCATTTTTCGATACAGATGCTCTCCAA
>JAFPYQ010000468.1 GCA_017394475.1 Oscillospiraceae bacterium
CTATGTCCCCCGCCTCTAATGGCAGTTCATGCCATTGAGTGGCATGGGTTCCATATTTCCATTCAGTAGGAGTTCAATCTCCTACTGAATGGAAATGAGCCTGCGGCTCACACTTGCTTGTTAAAAGCAAGCTTTGAAATATGCGGAATGTCTGCTTAAATATACGGGAAAAAGCGAATATGCCGAGAAACTGCTTAAAACATACTTGACAGGAACGCATCCTATAAAAAAGCACAGGTGCTTATGGACCGGATAGAACCGGATAATAAAGAGTAAAAAACAGCCCATTTGCCGGTATCGGTAAATGGGCTGTATGTATCTTATCATCTCTTGGCGGATCTGTAATTGCAGCTATAGCACAGTACGCGGGAGCTCTTGTTGCGGTAGCCGCACTGGGGGCAGTCCCAGCTGTTGGGGTCTTTTTCCGCGGCTACCAGCTCGTCTATCTCTGCATCATCCGCAAAGGCAGTCTCCCTGTCGGGTTCGTGCATGGCATCGCGCAGCCAGCGCTTGATGGTGTTGCTGTCCTGTATGGCACGCCTGCCCAAAACGCTCTCTTTCAGCGTTTTCTGGAATATGAAGGGGATGCGCAGGCTTTCCCTGTTCTCCGTGGAGAGCATCACATAGAGATAGAACTCCACAAGATATATATCATCGGGACGGTCAAAGTCGTGATCGTCATTTTCGTGGGATACTGTCTGGTTCTTCTGGATCACTTCCACATCCGCGATGTCACGGTAGTGGCACATCTGGGGGGCAGATGTGTTGTTGGGAGTAAAGCGCACCAGCTGATGCACCGCATCTATCTCGAAAAGTCCCGTAAGGGTCTCGCAGGAACGGGTGGGCTCGAAGTAGATGAAGCGTATGAGCGGTCTGCCGCTGTTGAGGTCTGCCTTTCCGCCCTCGGCAACTATGGCCTCGCTCCTTGAAATGCCGCAGCTCATACATATACTGCGTATGCCCTGATTGATGTAATTGCACTTGGGGCATATCCAGGAGGATCTTTCGCGGCGTATGAGCTCCTGCTTTTTCTCCTCGTCCTCTGCAGCGTAGGCTGTATCGATGATGGGTTCCTTCATGGCAGCGCGCACCCAGCGCTTTATGACATAGCTGTCCTCTACTGCTCGCTTGCCCAGTACGGAATCCCTGAGTGTTTTCTGGAATATAAAAGGTATGCGGACATTCGGGCGCTCGGGGTCTGAGAGCATGATGTAAAGGTAGAATTCGGCAAAACAGGGCTTTTCCCTTTTATCCGCATCCTTGTCATGCTTTTTATCCTCCGGCGCAGCGTTTTCATCCGCAGGAGCATCTGCATCCCTTATGACAGTATCCTCTGCCATGATGTCGGAATAGTGCAGATACACGGGATCCATACCGTTAGACGGCACGAATCTGATTATCTGATGAACAGCATCCGTTTCAAACATACCCGTGAGCGATTCATAACTCATGGTAGCCTTGAATTCGGAAAAGCTCACAAGCCGCCTTTTCTCGGTCATTTTTATTCCTTTCTGCCAACAACGGGCTCATATTCCACTCTGAGGGTCGGGAGCTCTGTGAGGGTGTAGTAATAGTCCGTGTCCCATCCGTCCCCCTGTGCGGGATCGTTCTCGCCCGAGGCGGGAGGTGCGAATATGGCGATATCGAGCACTGTCCTGCCGTCCAGGGGCTTTTCAAAGAAAGCGCTCATCAGGTCGATGACCTTTGCCTTGGGGGACTTGTAGAACCATTTGCCGTTTATGCGGATCATAAGGTTGCTGTCGTCCTTGAAGGTGAGCTCGCAGAATGATGGGTTCTTTTCAAAGGTGAGGGGGATGATGATGCCGTCTGCATCCTCAGCGCCGCCCCATCTCATTTTCACGGGAGCCGAAACTGCCTCACCGGTGGTTATGGGGCTCTCAAAATCGGGAGAGTGGATGATCTCCCTGTAGGTCTTCATAAGGGGCTGTTCTATGCCCACATTCTGATTGTTGGGGTCCTCGATCTCAAGACCCAGTCTGCCCCTGTCGCGGAACTGATAGAAGGTAAAGCCCGAGAACCAGTCTGCGTTCTCACTGACGAGTATGTCGCAGAATTCCTTTACCATGGCTGCCTGATCGTAGGGGTCGGTAACATCGCCGTCGGCGTTGAACTCAGCCATAGTCATGGGCTTGCCGATGCCGCCGTTGAGGAATCTGAAGCGCTCATAGCTCGCCTTTGTCTTTTCGTAGGTGTCGCGGACACTGTATCTTGCAAAGGAATTGCCGCCTTTGAGTGCCACATCATAGGGCCAGCCCCAGTGGAGAGCCATGTACTTATCCACCGACCACACATCAGCGGCGGGGACGGTAGCCTTGAACTCATCCTCCATGACCATCCTGGTCTCGTTCAGATCCTCTATGCCGCCTATGCACATGACTGTCTTCACATTGGGGGCATACTCATGTATGATATCGGTGAAATGGACGAAGAAATCGCCTATCTCCTTGTAGGATGCGCGCTTTGTGAAGCTGAACCAGTTGCCTGTGGCCTCGTGGTTGATGCGCAGGAACATGCGGCCGAAGGGCTTCAGGTCCTTTGCGATGGCGATGAGCTGCTCATCTGTGCAGTTGGGGTCTATGGTGAGGGTGAGGTTCACATCCTGCCCGTGACGGCGGATATCCCTCATCTGTGCGAATACATCGGCATTTTTGTCCCCGCCGATGCCGCCGCCGTAGGTGAAATAGTCATCATAGGGATAGTCCCACTGGAAGCTCACATCTGCATCCTTCATGACCTCGGATATGCGCCCCGGCCATTCCTTGTCGAAGGGGTAGTAGCAGTACATAAGGCTTATGGCTCTGTGTGGCCTGCCCAGCTTGTGGAGGATATAGTCCTGATCCACATATTCTCCTCTTTCCGAGCCGTCGCCCAGATCAACTGCGAATCTTGCCTTTCCAAGATGTGCCTTTTTATACTCCACTATCAGTTCCCTCCTTTGCGGGTGCTATCGCGTTCTTGGCGCGGGAAACGGCATCTACATTTGCCGCAAGGATCTTCTCTGTTCTTGTGAGCATATCAACTACATAATTCTCGGCTGCAGCCTTTACAGCCTTTGAATTTTCATTAGCCTTCTTCTCTATCTCGGCTGCCCTGTTCTGGGCTGCCTTTGTTATCATGCTGGTCTCTGTGAGCTCTCTTGCCCTTGATTCAGCACGGGTGATGACCTCTTCCGCATTTTTCTTCGCATCGTCGATTATAGCCTTGCGCTCGTTTACTATCTTCTTTGCCTGCTTTATCTCATCGGGCAGGTTCATCCTGATATTGTCGATGCAGTCAAGGATGAAATCGTGATCGAGAGCCTTGTACTGTGTGAGGGGGATGCTCTTTGCTTTCAGGATGGAATCGGTCATCTGATCGAGTATTACTTCAATTAGTTCTTCAGCCATAGTGAACTTCCTCTTTTAAATAGAATTTGTTGATATGCCTTCAGTTGAGCGGCAGGACTTTCAGATCATTGCCGCTGATATTCTTGATTATGAATGCCCCCATATCATATATGGCATAAGTGGGGGGATTGCCGCCCTTGGGCAGTGAAACGGAACCGGTATTCACATAGAATATGCCGTTTCTCTTTTCCGCTTCGTACAGGTGGGTGTGGCCGCTCACCACCACATCCCCTTTCTTTACATTGGGGATATTATCCATATCGAACAGATGGCCGTGGGTACACATGACCATTCTCCAGTCGAGCCACAGTGCCATGTAGTCCGCCATGCAGGGGAATTCAAGCACCATCTGATCCACCTCTGCCTCACAGTTGCCCCTGACGCAGAGCAGCTCGCTCTTGTAGAGATTGAGCAGGCGGAGCACTTCCTTGGGAGCATACCTTTCGGGAAGGTCGTTCCTGGGGCCGTGATAGAGAAGGTCGCCGAGAAGGATGAGCTTATCTGCCTTTTCCTTTTCAAACTGGCGGAACATAGCCTCACAGCCTGCGGCGCTGCCGTGTATATCCGATGCAAACATCAGTATCATACTGTTACCTCTTACTGCTGAGCACGCTCATAGGCAAGGGCGATGAGTTTGTCGAGCAGCTCGGGATAGGAGATCCCGAAGTGATCCATGAGTTTCGGATACATGCTGATGGAGGTAAAGCCCGGCATGGTGTTTATCTCGTTGAGATAAACCGTGTCGCCCTTAAGGAAGAAGTCACAGCGGGCAAGGCCGAAGCAGCCGATGGCCTTGAATGCCTTTATGGCAGTCTGCTGTATCTCCCGGGCTTTTTCCTCGGGGATATCCGCAGGGATATTGAGCCCCGATGTGCCTAAGATATATTTAGCCTGATAATCGTAGAACTCATTGCAGGAGACGATCTCCCCCACGCTGGCAGCAAAGGGATTATCCGAGCCCAGGACTGCGGTCTCCAGCTCGCGCCCCTTGATGTATTCCTCCACGATGACCTTCTTGTCATGGGTGAAGGCCAGTTTTATTGCGTTTTTCAGCTCCTCGAAGGAGTTTGCCTTGTTGACACCCACCGAGGAACCGCTGGATGCGGGCTTTACAAATACGGGGAAGTCCAGGTCATCGACTATATTGTCTATCACCTCATCGAGCCTTGAAAGGTCATGCTGCCTTACTGTGCGGTAGCGTGCCATTTTTATGCCGTTGTATTCGAGAACAGAGTGTGTGTATTCCTTGTCCATGCAGGCAGCCGAGGCAAAGGTGCCGCAGCCCACATAGGGAAGTCCCGACATATCAAGGAGCCCCTGCAGTGTGCCGTCCTCGCCGTATTTACCGTGGAGAACGGGGAAGACCACATCCACCTTGACTATGTTTATCTCGCCGTCGAGAATGGTGGCGATGCCCCTGTACAGCGGGTCGGGAAGGATAGCGGCGGGAACGCTGTCCGGGAAGGTCTCCCATTTGTTTTCCTTTATCGCATCCACGTCCCCGGGATAGAAGAACCAGCGGCCTGTTTTTGTGATGCCGATGGGTATTATGTCGTATTTGCTCTTATCGAGATTTGCGATGACATTTGATGCGGAAATGAGTGAGATATCGTGTTCGTTTGATTTGCCGCCAAATATGACAGCGACTCTTGTTTTAGCCATTGTGATAGTACATTCTTTCTTTATTGATCGGGTGGGACACGCATTTGCCCTCATTCCCGTCCGGACACACTTAATACACCGATCTTTATCATCGGTGCCTGTGAGTTGAATACAGATATAAATATAATACCATATTTTAACAAAGTTTTCAAGGTTTTTGAAAATAATTTTTGAGGGAAGATGTATAGAGAAAAGTGTGAATTTATTGTGAAATATCAATAAAATCGCTTGAAGTATCTGCCGCGTTGTAGTAAACTTTTGTGTGGATGAGACCTGAAAACGGAAGGATGATAAGGATGATAGGATTTCTCGGACTGGCAGGCGTGGTTTTGATAGCACTGAAACTCCTGGGGATAATAGACTGGAGCTGGGTGTGGGTCACCTGTCCCCTGTGGGCAGGCGTGATACTTATGATACTGGCCGGCATATTCAATTCCCTGCTGGTGGAGATAGCAAAATACGCCGACAAAAAAGAAAAAGAGAATGAAAAAAAGGGGCTGTAAAAAAACACCGAAACAATAGCACTCACTTTGTTGATTTTTCTGCAATACGATCTTTCTGACACTTGGCAGGTTTATTTGCTTACGAAAAACTATACAAACTGACATCTTCGGCAAAAGCGTTTTTTCGCTGCCGGGTCGGAAATTTTCCGACAAAGCATCTATGATGCTTAAAGAAACATTATGTATTTGTATTATTATTAGTTTTAGTTTTAGTTTAAGTTTTAGTATATGTATAGTTATAACTCACTTATAACTCACTTATAACTGTGATACGGCACTCTCACCAAAAAAGCGCTCGTTCTCATGCGCATCGTCGCCGTTTGCGGCGACAGGGGCTCCGCCCGACATAATATTGTTCCGTCTTGGTGTCTGTATCTGTTTTTTGTATTTGCTATTGTATTTGTATTTGTTATTGTATTTGTAGCGTCCGTACTCTGTACGCTCACCGTTCGCCCAGCGCCCGCTGCCTGCGTGTACTGGGCGGGTCATCAAACCTGTTTGTTTGTGCAGCGGCGGAGCTTTGCTCCGCGATACCGGATGCTTGAAAAGCATCCCCCTTGACCCCATACTATTTTTTTACAGCTCCTTAAAAAAGCAAAAGACCCACAGGATCTGTATCCGTGGGTCTTTGATGCTATGGTGCCACATCGGCACCATCTCCTTTCGTGGTTTTATTCCTTATCTGACGGTGCTGCTTCATAATAATAGAATGTTGCTGCTGCGGTCACGATCACTGTTGCGTATACCATCAATAAAATAATCATTTTGCATTCCTCCTTTTTTGATGATATGAAAGTCTGTATACAGGATCGTTAACCCCCGAACAGTTTGACTATATAATATATTATCCCATTTGCTGCAGCTTCTATGATACGGGCTGCTATGGGTATGAGCGCTGCCATCGGTATTACCCCTTTCATTGTGTTTATTATTTATTATTCAGCCTGTGAAGGCGCAAACTGTGCTGTGAGATATTCGTGCAGTATTACAGGTGCTGCAGCCACTATGATCACCATAATGAACAACATATCGGTCCCTCCTCTCCGCGTCTGCTTTGTTTTTCTTACTGAATATATGATACCACCACCGGGCATTTTATTCAATAATCAATGCAGTGCCCGGATGTAGGATAAACTACACTTGCCCGCCATTATGATGCCAAAGCTGCATTGGGCGGGTGATCTGTAAATGAAAAAGGAATGTCCCCGGCCGTTTTATTAGTTTCCTTATAATCAGATTAGATTTGGATTAAAACTGTTGACTTGACGCCTCAAAATATGGTATCATACATACAGCCGGCAGATATGGCTGCCGTGATCGGTTTCAAGGAGGACGGGAATATGAATGAAAAGAACACAAAGGCTGTAGGCTGGTTTTTTATGATACTGGGCATTGCATATCTCATCAATCCCTTTGATGTGCCCGGACCTATCGATGATGTGCTCGCGATGAGCGCGGGAACTATCCTCAAGATAGTTTTTGACATGGCTTCAAAGTCGGCTGTGAAGAAGATAAGCAAGCGCAAGGTAGTAGAATCCGATACGGAGGAAGGATATCGCTCATGAAGGGGCTTGTCAGGTCTTTCTTTGAAGGACTGCTCGAGGGTGTGGCCGAATTCATCGGGGAAACGGTGATAGAAGCTATTGCCGGTATCCTGGGCGGATAATAGATATGACTGATTTTGCCGAAAAAACGCGCCGCTTTTTAGTAAATTTTACGATTTTGAAAAAACCGCTTGCATTTTTGCTTTGATTATGATAATATATAAAATGGTTTTTTTATCGTAAAACTATGCGAAGGGGTCACCTTTCGGATTTATTATAACCGCAAGCTATGTCCCCCGCCTCTAAGGCGGCGGGTTCCATATTTCCATTCAGTAGGAGTTCAATCTCCTACTGAATGGAAATGAGCCTGCGGCTCACACTTGCTTGTTAAAAGCAAGCTTTGAACTATTTTGAAAAGAGAGGTGCAGACCCATGGCAAAATGTGATTTCTGCGGAAAGGGCGTTACTTTCGGCATTAAGGTTTCTCATTCACA
>JAFPYQ010000469.1 GCA_017394475.1 Oscillospiraceae bacterium
AAATAAAATGTGGTATCTTATGGTATTGAATGAATTTTTGAACAGATATGCACAGTCGGGCACCATACGGGCTCACATGCCCGGGCACAAGGGCACAGTCTCTCCCTTTGACATTACAGAGATCAAAGGTGCGGACAACCTCTATGATGCCGACGGTATAATAGCCGAAAGCGAAAAGCGCACATCAGAGCTGTTCGGCTCATATAAGACCCTGTATTCATGCGGGGGCAGCACACTGTGTATCCAGACTATGGCAGCAGTGGTGCAGAAGGCAAGGGGCAGCAGATTCCTTGCAGTGCGCAACTGCCACAGGGCATTCCTGAGCGCAGCGGTGATGACAGGGCTCGATGTGGAGTGGATATATCCCGATTACAGCGGCAGCTATGTGTCGGGCAGAGTTGATCCTGCCATCATCGAAAAAGCTCTGAAGGAGCATCCCGATACGGATGCGGTGTATATCACATCTCCGGATTATCTCGGTGTCATGGCGGATATCAGTGCCATATCGGATATATGCCACAGCTATGGCGCTGTGCTCATGGTGGATAATGCCCACGGCGCATACCTCAGATTCATGTATGATGAAAACGGCAAGTGTCTCCACCCGAATCATCTGGGTGCGGATATAGTGTGTGATTCTGCCCACAAGACCCTGCCTGTACTGACGGGCGGAGCCTACCTTCATATAAACGATCCGTCACTTGAGCTTTACGACGGCTTTGCAAAGCACATCATGAGCGTGTTCGGCTCATCGAGCCCCTCCTACCTTATGATGCAGAGCATGGACAGCATACCGGACAGCGATCTTGACGCATATTTCTCGGAAATGCGGGAGAATACCCGCACTCTGAAGGCATCACTTGGCCGCAGATACCGCTTTACAGGCGATGAAGACGGCAAGATAAGCATATATGCTCCCTTTTCGGGATATACGGGAAATGAGCTGGCAGAGCTGCTGCGCGGCCACGGTATAGAATGTGAATATTCCGATGATATGCATGTGGTCATGATGGTGACAGGCCTTGACAAGGAGCAGATAGAGCGCATCGGTAAAGTGCTGTCGGAACTGCCGCAGAAGCCCGGATCCACCCCCGGCAGCAAGTTTGAGCCTTATGGCCATGAAATAAAAATGTCCGCAAGGGACGCCTTTCTTTCCCCCTTTGAGCGCATACCCACAGAAATGGCAGAAGGTCGCATCTGCGCCTTTCCCGTCACGCTGTGCCCTCCGGGGATAGCACTCATAACAGGCGGCGAGGTATTCTGCGGCAATGATATATTTTTTTTGAAAAAGTATGGAATTCTGTTCGTAAATGTGGTAAAATAATATGGAACTATACGGCAAGAATGCTGTGATCCGTCCGTTCACCGCAATGCAGAGGTCGGGCAGATTCGTACATTCCTATATCATCATAGGAGAACACGGTGTCGGCAAGCGCACATCCGCCCTGTATGCGGCATGCATGCTGCTGTGCGACAACAAATGCGCCTGCGGTGAATGTGTCCAGTGCAAAAGGGTGCTGAAAAATGAGCATCCCGATCTAAGGATAGTGGAAAGATCCAAAAAGAGCTACAGCGTGGATGATGTCCGCGAAGTGGTGACGGATTCCTTTACATCGCCCAATGACTGTGACAGGAAGATATACCTTTTCACAGACTGCGACGGCTGGTCGGATGCGGCTCAGGCAGCACTGCTCAAAACCACGGAGGATCCTACGGAAAGCGTGTACTACATTTTCACGGGAGAAAGGCTCTCCTCCTTTCTTGGCACCCTCATATCCCGCTCGATGGTGATAAACATAGAAAGTGCCTCAAAGGATGAATGTACAGCGGCGCTCATCTCCATGTACCCCGAAAAGGAAGAACAGGAGCTCAGAGATGTATCCGCCTCATTCTGCGGGAATATCGGCAGATGCAGGGAGTATCTTGACGGCAACGAAAAGCTGATGGAGAACGTGCAGCGGATAAAAAAGCTCAATTCCGCCGTATCTGCGGGGGATGAATATGCCTGCAGCGCAGTTCTTTCACAGATAACAGCGGACAGGACGGAGCTTTCCGCATTTCTCGGCATGTTCACTGCCTGCGTGCGGGACAGCATAGTGATAAAGAACGGCAGAAACGATCTTATAGGCTGTGATGAGCAGGGCAGCAGAAAAATGTCAGTCCTGCCTTTGAGCAGACTTATTTCGATATATGATAATATAATGGATATATCCCGTGCCTGTGACCTTAACTGCAATGCGGCAGCGGCTGCGGCGGTGCTTTCGGGCAGGCTCGTATGAGCGGGATGGTATGGAAGATATGGTAGAGATAATCGGAGTCCGTTTCAAAAAGAACGGAAAAATATATTTCTTTGCACCCGGATCCAATAAGCCCAAGGTGGGCGAAAAGGTAGTGGTGGAGACAGCGCGGGGCGTTGAATGCGGCGAAGTGGCGATAGAGCCCAGGATGGAGCCCGAGAGCAACATAGTCGGGAACCTGAGGACGATAGTGCGCATAGCCACCCCGAAGGATCTGAAATCACTGGAGCTCAACCGTACAAGAGAGGCTGAGGCAGCAAAGGTCTGCGAGGAAAAGATAGCAGAGCACGGGCTGGATATGAAACTTGTGGATGTGGAGTGCACCTTTGACAACAACAAGCTGCTGTTTTATTTCACAGCGGACAGCCGCGTGGATTTCAGGGAGCTGGTAAAGGAGCTGGCGGGCATATTCCGCACAAGGATCGAGCTCAGACAGATAGGTGTCCGCGATGAGGCTAAAATGCTGGGCGGCATCGGTGTATGCGGCAGACCCTTCTGCTGCAAGACCTTCCTCTCGGAATTCCAGCCTGTTTCGATAAAAATGGCAAAGGAACAGGGGCTGAGCCTCAACCCCACAAAGATATCGGGCACCTGCGGCAGACTTATGTGCTGCCTGAAATATGAGCAGGATTTCTACGATGTTGAATACAGGAACACTCCGAAGGTGGGAGCACTTGTGACAACGCCCTCGTTCAGGGGATATGTGGAGGAAGTGAACCTTATCACAGGCAAGCTCCGAGTTCGCCCCGAAAAGGGCGAGGAGCCACCACAGGTATTCGACAAAAAGGATATAAAGCTTATAAAGGACGCTAAGCCTACCGAAAAGGAGGATATGCGTTCGCTGAAAAAACTGGAGGGCAAGTGATTGCCCGCGTACAAGTAAAGGAGATGTTAATATGTCATCAAGTAAAGGTCTTGCGATCGCCAGAGCTATACTTCTTCTCGTAGTATTCAGTGCTACTACCGCAAGTGTTATCATCATGATAATCCAGTTTGTACTCGGGATGCGCGAAAGAAGCGGATACCGTCCCATCAGGGACAAGGATGAGATACCCTTCTGAATAAGGGCTCATAAAACACAGCGGATAGGGACTGTCTGCCGTAAGTGACGGACCTGCCCTGTCCTTGACTAAAGATGAACCGGAGGGATCGGCCTTGGCAGACCGTGCCGTACTTGTATCGGTGGATACAGGCGAATATGATGCACAAGTCTCGATAGATGAACTTGAAGAACTGGCACGCACTGCGGGGGCAGAATGTGTCGCAAAGGTCATACAGAAGCGGCCTGTTCCCGACAGTGCCACATACATCGGCAGCGGCCGCGCCGAAGAACTGCGCGATGAGGCAGCAGCCCTCTCCGCCGATCTGCTGATATTCGATGCAGAACTTACCGCCAACCAGATAAGGAACATCGAAAACATAACGGATATAAGGGTAGTTGACCGCACTACCCTCATTCTTGATATTTTTGCCGCCCGTGCAGTCTCCGCAGAGGGACGCATACAGGTGGAGCTGGCACAGCAGAAATACAGGCTCGCCCACCTCGCCGGAAAGGGTGCAGAGCTGTCAAGACAGGGCGGCGGCATCGGGACAAGAGGCCCCGGTGAAACACGCCTTGAGACCGACAGAAGGCATATCCGCCGCAGGATCGGCGAGCTTTCCGAAGAACTTGTGGATATCAGGCGTCACCGCGACCTGATAAGGAGCAGGCGGAAAAAGGACAATGTGCTCACCGCTGCAATAGTAGGCTATACCAATGCTGGAAAATCCACACTGCTCAATGCCCTTACCAATGCAGGAGTACTCTCCGAGGACAAGCTCTTTGCCACCCTAGATGTCACATCCCGCTCCATAGCCCTGCCGGATGGCAGGAGCGTGCTTCTTTCCGACACGGTAGGCCTTATCCGAAGACTGCCCCATAACCTTGTGGAGGCCTTCAGATCAACTCTTGAAGAGGCATCGGGTGCGGATATCATACTCAATGTGGTGGATATCTCATCGGAGACTGCAAGGGAAGAGGCGATGGTCACCGCAGAGGTGCTCCACGACCTGGGCTGTGATGAGATACCGAAGGTCACCATATTCAACAAATGCGATCGTCTTCCCGGAGCGTGGAACATCCCTGATGACGAGACCACAGTGAAGATATGCGCCAAAACCGGAGAGGGTTTTGAAAAGATGCTCGAATGCATCGCCAGGAACCTTCCCGCAGACTACAAGCGCATGACACTGCTTGTCCCCTATTCCGACGGAAATGTGATCAACACCATCATAGAATACGGCGGAAAGGTCTTTTCCACAGAATACGAAGCCGAAGGCACAAAGATCGATGCCCTTGTGAGCAACAGGCTCGATCTTGGCAGATACTGCTTCACGGCAGATACAAAATAACAGATCCAAAAAAATATATGGAGGTGAGTGTATGGATAGCGATAACGGCGGCGCAATACCACGAAGTACACTCACCTTACCTGTGTATGGCTGATACGCAGCCCCAGAAGGTCAGATGAGAACTGCGTAGATGCCCTTATTGCGCCCTTTTTACAGATCAAAAATCTTTAAGGAGGGTCTTTCATGGATATCAGGGCAGCTGCCGAGATGATCGGCAAAAGGGAATTTGCCCTACTAAAAACCGAACTGCGGGAAATGATGCCTGCAGATATAGCTGAACTTCTCACTGAGCTTTACAGAAGTGAAGAAAATTTCGGAGAGAAAGATCTTTCTCTCCTTTTCCGTATACTTCCGAAGGATACTGCAGCAGATGTCTTCACATTCTTAGACACCGACCTGCAGAAAGTCCTCATAAATGCATTCTCCGAAAGTGAGCTCAGAGAGGTGCTCGACGACCTGTTCCTTGATGATACTGTCGATATCATCGAGGAGATGCCTGCAAATGTCGTATCAAGGATACTCAAAGCCGCCGATCCCCAGAAACGCAGGCAGATAAACGAACTGCTGAACTACCCCGAAGACAGCGCTGGTTCCATCATGACCACGGAGTTCGTCTACTTCAAGGATGATGACACCGTGAGCGAATGTATGGCACGCATACGTTCCGTAGGACTTGTAAAGGAAACGGTATACACCTGCTATGTGACCAGAAGGCGACGGCTGGTGGGCACTATATCCCTTCTTGATCTGCTCGTTGCCGATAAGACCGAGCAGGTAGGCAGCATAATGGACACGAGTTTTGTCAGCGTCCATGTACATGACGACCAGGAAGATGTTTCAAGGCTCGCAGCCCGTCACGACCTTGCAGCCGTCCCTGTCGTGGATGATGAGAACCGTATCGTCGGCATAATCACCTTCGACGATGTCATGGATGTCATGGCAGACGAAAGTGCCGAGGATATCGCAAAGATGGGAGCTGTCGCTCCCCAGGAGGACAGCTATTTTGAGACCAGCGTGTGGTCACACGTCAAGAGCCGTATAGGATGGCTGCTGGTACTTATGATCTCAGCCACCCTGACAGGCTTTATAACCAACAGATTTGAAGCCCAGATAGCAGCCGTCCCGCTGCTCGTGGCATTTATGCCAATGCTCACCGACACAGGCGGCAACTGCGGCTCCCAGTCCGCAGCCATGGTCATTCAGGGCATGGCTCTCGATGAGATCGTTACCGGGGATTTTTTCAAGGTCATAAAAAAAGAGCTTGCAATATCCCTTATATGTGCCGCCATACTCGCAGCAGTGAATTTCACAAGGATAATGCTGTTCTATCATAATATCATGATAGCCACGGTGGTATCCCTGACGCTCATCTGCACAGTAGTGCTGTCAAAGCTGATAGGAGCGTCCCTTCCCATGCTTGCAAAGAGGCTGAAACAGGACCCTGCGGTAATGTCCGCTCCCCTGCTCTCCACTGTGGTGGACAGCCTTTCAACTCTGATATACTTCACCATAGCCACACGGCTGCTCAGACTGTAAAGAGGTGCCGCGATGGATAAAAATACTGCTCTGGAGCTGCTGCAGAAAAAATCATTTGCACAGCTCAAAGTAGCCTTTGGTGAAATGATGCCCGCGGACGCCGCGGAGCTGATAACACATCTTATCGAGGATGACAATGATTTCGGCGAAAGGGAACTCACCTTCCTTTTCCGCATCCTGCCAAAGGATCTTGCCGCCGAGGTCTTCACCTTCCTGGATTCCGATCTGCAGAGAGTGCTCATCAACGCATTCTCCGACAAGGAACTTCGTTCCGTGCTGGATGAGCTGTTTCTGGATGATACAGTCGATATCATCGAAGAAATGCCCGCAAACGTGGTATCCCGCATCCTGAAAGCTGCGGACCCCGAAAAGCGCAGACAGATAAATGAACTGCTCAACTACCCGGAGGACAGCGCAGGCTCCATCATGACCACGGAGTTCGTCTTTTTCAGAAAGGACAGCACCGTAGAGGATGCCCTTGACCGGATACGCTCAATAGGCATCGTGAAGGAGACTGTTTATACCTGCTATGTCACAGAGGCGCGAAAGCTCATAGGGACCATCTCCCTGCTGGAGCTGCTGGTTGCCGAGCCCGAGGAGATACTTGAAAACATCATGACCTCAAATATCGTCTTTGCCCGGGTGCATGACGATCAGGAAGAGGTCTCCAAGCTGTTCAGGAAGCATGACCTTGCATCATTGCCCGTAGTGGATGATGAAGACAGGCTCGTGGGTATAATCACCTTCGACGATGTCATGGACGTCATGCAGGATGAGAGCGCCGAGGATATGGCTAAGCTGGGTGCAGTGCTCCCCAATGAGGACAGCTATTTTGACACAAGCGTGCTCAAGCACGTCAAGAGCCGCATAGTCTGGCTGCTGGTACTTATGATATCTGCCACCCTCACAGGGATGATAACTAACCATTTCGAAGCGCAGATATCCGCCATCCCGCTGCTCGTGGCATTCATGCCCATGCTCATGGGCACAGGAGGAAACAGCGGATCCCAGGCCTCCACTATGATAATACAGGGCATGGCCATGGATGAGATACGCCTTAAGGACTTTTTCAAGGTGATATTCAAGGAGTTCCGTGTGGCCTTTGTATGTGCCCTGATACTTTCGGCGGTGAATTTTGTCAGGATAATGCTGTTCTATCATGATCTCAGGATCGCCGCGGTGGTTTCACTGACCCTTATAGGGACAGTGGTGATGGCAAAGCTACTGGGATGTATCCTGCCCATGCTTGCAAAGAGGCTGAAGATAGACCCTGCGGTAATGTCCGCTCCCCTGCTCTCCACTCTTGTGGACAGCTGTTCTATGCTGTTGTATTTCACGATAGCCATGCATCTGCTGGATTTCTGATGCTGTAACCGGTTTTTATGACCGTTTAAATAAGAAAGGAAGTAATACTATGAACAAATCAGTACGCAAGGCAATAATCGCCGGCAACTGGAAGATGAACAAGACCCGCCCCGAGGCTAAGGCTCTCCTGGAAGCTATCAAGCCTTTGGTAGCCAATGCAGAGGGCAAGGTTGAGGTAGTGGCATGCGTGCCCTTCACAAACCTTGAAACCGCTGTCAATGCAACAGCAGGCTCTAATATCAAGATAGGCGCCGAGAATGTACACTTCGAGAAATCAGGTGCATTCACCGGTGAGATCTCCGCAGATATGCTCACAGAAGTAGGCGTGGAATATGTAGTTATCGGCCATTCCGAGAGAAGACAGTATTTCGGTGAGACCGATGAGACAGTGAACAAGAGAACAGTTGCTGCTCTTGCAGCAGGTCTCAAACCCATCGTATGCGTTGGCGAGCTCCTCTGGGAGCGCGAAGCTGATATCACCAATGAGGTCATCTCCCGCCAGATCAAGCTTGATCTCGCAGGCATCTCCGCTGAGGATATCAAGAAGACTACCATAGCTTATGAGCCTGTATGGGCAATAGGCACAGGCAAGACTGCTACCGCAGATCAGGCTGAGGAAGTATGTGCATTCATCCGTGAGACACTTGCAAAGCTCTACGGTGAGGCTGTTGCACAGGCTGTTACCATCCAGTACGGCGGCTCTATGAACGCTAAGAACGCTGCTGAGCTCCTTTCCAAGCCCAATGTGGACGGCGGCCTTATCGGCGGTGCATCCCTCAAGGCTGAGGATTTCAACGTTATCGTACAGGCAGCAGTAAACGGCTGATCACAACGTTCATGCCCTGCTTGAATAAGCAGGGCATTACAATAGGATAGGTGTGTCATGGATAAAACATATTTCGGGCTCTCCGAAGATATGATCAAAGAACTTGCAAAGAACCTGGGACTGGAAGATCCTGAAGGGAAAAGCCCCGAGGAGATAATACAGCTGCTTATGGAAATGGA
>JAFPYQ010000470.1 GCA_017394475.1 Oscillospiraceae bacterium
TGATGCGCTATACACCGATGTATGGGCATCCATGGGTCAGGAAGGCGAGGCTGAGATACGCCGCAAGGCATTTGCGGGCTATCAGATAAACAGTGAAGTAATGGGCGCTGCAAGATCTGATGCGATAGTTCTCCACTGCCTCCCCGCTCACCGCGAGGAAGAGATCACCGCCGAAGTCTTCGAGGCACACGCAAACGAGATCTTCGATGAGGCTGAGAACCGTCTGCACGCTCAGAAGGCAGTGCTTGTAAAGCTTATGGAAAAATAAGTCATTTACGGATGAAAACAAGGTACAAGATCATCTACACAGCAATAATAATATTGACTGTATTGACAGGCTTTCTGTCACTTGCCGCAGGGAGCGTTAAATATACGCTCCCTGAAATAATATCCGCACTTTCAGCGGATGATAAGAGCACTGCCTATGTGGTGATAATGTCCATACGCTTCCCCAGGTTCCTGACTGCTCTCCTGCTGGGCGGTGCATTGTCCCTCTCGGGAATGCTGATGCAGTGCTATTTTGCCAATCCCATCGCAGGTCCCTTTGTGCTGGGTGTATCCTCGGGCGCCCGTCTTACAGTGGCACTTCTTTCCATGACAGCTATATCCCTGGGATTTTCGCCCCACCCGTTCTATATGATCTTTTCTGCCTTCATGGGGGCGATGCTGTCGCTGTTCTGTGTGCTGCTCATTGGCAGAAAGGCAGAAAACGGCGGTACCCTCATCATAGCAGGTGTCATGATAGGCTATATCTGTCAGGCAGTTACGGAATTTGTCACCACATTTGCTGATGACCAGGGCATCGCATCTTTGCACGCCTGGTCAAAGGGCAGCTTCGCAGGCTCTGATATGAGGACTGTGAGGATCACCGCTCCTGTGGTACTTATCTGTGCCATAGCTGTGTTCATGCTCTCTAAGCCCCTTGGTGCATATCTTCTGGGTGAGAGCTATGCAAAGAGCGCGGGTGTTGATGTGAAGCTGTTCCGTACAGCACTGATACTCCTTTCGGGGCTGCTGGCAGCTGTGGTCACCGCCTTTGCAGGGCCTGTCTCCTTTGTGGGTGTGGCAGTGCCGCATATCGCAAAGCGTCTTCTGGGCACCGAAAAACCTATAATACTGATACCTGCTGTCTTTCTGTGCGGAGGACTGTTCTGTTCGCTCTGTGACCTTGCTGCAAGAACGGTCTTTGCCCCTGTGGAGCTGGGCATCAGCTCCGTAACAGCAGTATTTGGTGCTCCTGTGGTGATATGGGTCATGCTCAGGAGAAAAACAAAAGTATGAAAAACGGTTGACAAAAAGGGAAAAAAAGATTATAATTTATAGTGACGTTTAATCCGCAAGGCAGGCTCACGCTTGCTGCTTGCTTATAGAAAGCAACCTTTGAAGGGGAATAATTATCTAAATGCTTTGTACCAACTGTAAAAAACGCGAGGCGATAGTCTTCATCACTTCCGTAACCGGAAATGAAAAGAAAAATGAAGGCCTGTGCCTTGTCTGCGCCAAGGAACGCAACCTTCCGCAGATAAATGAATATATAAAGCAGATGGGGATCTCCGATGATGACATCGAGGAATTCGCAGATGCTATGACCGATATGCGCGATAATTTTGATCTCAACGGCCTTTTCAAGCCCGGCGGAACAAACAGCGCACTTCCCAATTTCTTCAACTCTCTTTTCGGCAACAACGGCAGCAGTGATGCAGCCGATACAGCAGAAGAAGGCCCTGCTGCGGAACCCGCAGGCGGCAGCGAGCGCACCGCGAAGCGCACACAGAATCACAAGCGTTCCGCCAAGGACCGCAAGTATCTTTCAAACTTCTGCACCAATATAACCGAAAAGGCAAAGAACGGTACTCTTGACAAGATCGTGGGCAGAGATACCGAGATCTCCCGTGCCATAGGGATACTGTGCCGCAGGCAGAAGAACAATCCCTGCCTTATCGGTGAACCCGGCGTAGGCAAGACTGCCATTGCAGAAGGCCTTGCACAGCGCATCGTTGAGGGACGTGTTCCTTTCCAGCTGGCTGAAAAGGAAGTATATCTCCTTGATCTTACTGCACTTGTGGCAGGCACTCAGTTCAGGGGGCAGTTTGAAGCCAGGATGAAAGGCCTTGTGGACGAGATCAAGTCCGAAGGAAATATCATCCTCTTTATAGATGAGATACACAACATCGTAGGTGCAGGCGACAGCGAAGGCTCCATGAATGCCGCAAACCTGCTCAAGCCCGCTCTTTCAAGGGGCGAGGTACAGGTCATAGGTGCCACTACCTTCAAGGAATACCGCAAGTATATCGAAAAGGATGCCGCGCTTGAAAGGCGTTTCCAGCCCATAACCGTCAATGAGCCCACTATCAGCGAGACCTACAGTGTCCTGCAGGGCATCAGCCACTATTATGAGGAGCATCACAGAGTTACCATTTCAGATGATATGCTCATGCTCTGTGCCAAGCTTTCCGAAAGGTATATAAACGAACGTTTTCTCCCCGATAAGGCCATAGACCTGCTGGATGAAGCCTGTGCCAACAGATCTATACGCTCTGTGGAGCTCAGAGAAAAGCGCACCCGTGAACAGGCTGTGGATCAGCTTGAAAGCGACATAAAGGAGCTTTCCGAGCAGGAGACTGTGGATTACGAAAAACTGGCCGAAAAACGTTCACTGCTCCTTCGTGAGAAGGACGAGCTCGAAAGCGCCGTAAAGGCAGCGGAGAACGTAAGCGTGGAAGAAGAGGATATCGCGAAGGTCATCGAGATGTGGACAGGTATCCCTGCCTCCAAGATAGCCGAGACCGAATACAAGAAACTGGCTGCCCTTGAAGACAGGCTGAAGCTGCGAGTTATAGGTCAGGATGAGGCAGTAAATGTCA
Organism: Oscillospiraceae bacterium; assembly: GCA_017394475.1. Taxonomy (GTDB): domain Bacteria; phylum Bacillota; class Clostridia; order Oscillospirales; family Ruminococcaceae; genus Huintestinicola. The sequence goes on from JAFPYQ010000470.1 coordinate 2,865, forward strand.
TCGCAAAGTCCGTAAAGCGTTCGAGGATGCAGCTCTCCGCCCGCAGAAAGCCCGCATCATTCATATTCGTAGGGCCTACAGGCGTTGGTAAGACAGAGCTTGTCAAGGTAATAAACGATGAGCTTTTCGCAGGCACCGATACACTCATCCGCATAAACATGAACGAATTCATGGAGTCCCACACCGTGGCAAGGCTCATCGGCTCCCCTCCGGGATATGTGGGATTTGACGAGGCAGGTCAGCTCACCGAAAAGGTGCGCCGCCACCCCTACTCCGTGGTTCTGTTTGATGAGATAGAAAAAGCTCACCCCGATATCATGAACGTCCTTCTACAGATACTTGATGAGGGCAAGGTGAATGATGCACAGGGGCGCAGCATCAACTTTGAAAACACCA
>JAFPYQ010000471.1 GCA_017394475.1 Oscillospiraceae bacterium
CAGCCTTTCGGAGAATTTAGTCGCAAGCTCCTCTGTTTCGCCGACTTTGCCGTCGGTGCGCTTGGGAAGTCCCACAACGATGAGCTCCGCCTTGCGTGCCTTTACCTCATGTGCCACCTTTTCCAGGCATTTGTCAAAATCCTTTTCCGCGATTATCCCCACGGGAGAGGCTATTATTTCCATACTGTCGCACACGGCGAGCCCTGTACGGCTCTTTCCGTAGTCAACTGCCATGATCACCATAAATATCACCGCATAACAGTATAACATATTTTATCCGAAAATTCAACTTATTTTATGCTATATTTATAAAGCTGTAACCGATGATCGGCGGTGATGCGGGATGATTGTGCATAATGCACTGTTACGCTCGTCTGATGGCGTAAGATTTGTTGATTATGATGTGCAATGACGACAGTATTTTTTCCGACTATATATACAGAAGGATGGTGATGATATGGATTACAGGCAGATATCCGAAAAAGTTACAATTATCCAAGATCCCGAAAAAATGGTTGACAGATGGGGTCACAATGGTGTATAATATACATACGGAGATGCGTAATGCCTCCGTGTATACGAAAAAGTCGGTTTACCTGTGAATAAGGTGATAGCAATGTTTCAGATAGAGATCCGCAACGGTGAAGTTGTGGGAAAGAATAAAAAGCTCTCAAAAGAGTATATGTCCTATGTGCGCGACCTGCTGGCATCCCCTGTGGTGCAGCGTATGGGCGATTTCATCCAGCACGGCAGCACCACCACCCTCGACCATTGCCTCAATGTGTCGTATTACAGCTTCCTCACCGCAAAGAAGTGGGGAGCGGATGCAAAGGCAGCCGCAAGGGCAGGTCTGCTGCATGACCTGTTTTTGTATGACTGGCATGAGCGCCCCATAGGAAAGGGCGGTATCTATCATTCCATTTTCCACCCGAGAGTAGCTCTTGAAAATGCCACCAGGCATTTTGAGCTGACGGAGACTGAGCGTGAGGCGATACTCAGGCACATGTTCCCCTATACTCTCGACGGCTTCCCTCAGTCAAAGGAAGCATGGGCAGTTACCCTGATGGATAAATACTGCTGCGTTATGGAAACGGTTTCCGGACGCGTGGAAGAGTATGTGATAAAGCCCGCAATAAGTGCATGATGCATGAAAGCCGCAGTTATCCTGCGGCTTTTTTACGCCTCTTTGCAATAGCTACAAAAACAGGGGGTGTGTCACGCGCAAAATTTATTAACAGCACCTTGAATTTTGCCGTCAGTTATGATATACTATATCTAACCATGCGTTCATGACGGCAGCCATGCGCGCAGTAATGAGAGGATATATTATGCCCGATAAGAATTTGTTAGACGATATATTGAATGAATATGACAGCAAAAGCAGCCCTGTTTCCCCCGATGAGGATATGAGCAGCTTTTTCGAGGAGCAGGCCACGGCTGCTGATGCAGAGCTCTCCGACGCTTATACATACGATGCCCCCGGACAGCAGGAGCAGGACGATACAGCCGGTGAAATCGCCGGATATGAACAGGTCTGTGGCAGCGATGACGGATACACCGCGGATGAGTATGCCGCAGAGGATGTGCAGGAGGAAGACGAGGAGGATATCCGCGTATTTGAACCTGCGGCGGTGTCCCTTTCAAAGGAAGGGGATGAAGGGCAGGAAGAAGCATCTTTCCACGATAGTGTACCGGAAGATGATGATGATTATTCCGATGACAGGGGACTGTTCGACAGAGACCGCTATTATGAGAAGAACAGCTCCGGTCTTTCGGGCAATGACCCCGATGACGTCGCCGATGACGATGACGGCGGCTATGACGGGGACGAAGACGGCTACGATGATGACGGCTATGATGACGGATACGATGATGACGGGTACGATGAGGACTACGATGACGGTTACGATGAGGAATATGTGCCCGCCCATCACCGCAAAAAGAGCAATGGCGCAGGCAGGCTGATATTTGCACTTATCATGGTGACTATCGTCATTTCCATCGCCCTCATCGGCTCGGCGGCGGTCATTTCCGCATCCACCGAGATACTTGCCCTTGAACGCTCCGGTACGAGCCGCACAGTGGAGATACCCCAGGGCTACGGCTCCCGCGAGGTGGCAGAGCTTCTGCAGAGCAACGGCATAATCGGCAATGCAGAGCTGTTCAGGCTGTTTTCAAGGATAAACAGTCAGGACAGCACCTTCCAGGCAGGGGAGCACACCCTTGCCCCCAGCATGACCTACGGTGATATAATCGAGGAGCTGCAGAAGAAGATAGAATTGGAGGAAAGAGAGAGCGTCACACTCACCTTCAAGGAAGGCATACGCCTTGTGGATGCCGCAAAGATGATAGAAGAAGCGGGCGTCTGCGATGCAAAGGACTTCATCGCCGCATTCAACTCTTCCAAATTCGGCTTCGGCTTTGAGAGCAAGATAGGCTCCAACCCCATGAAGTTCTACAAGATGGAAGGCTATCTGTTCCCGGATACCTACGAATTCTATCTCGATGACGATCCGCAGAATGTTGTGAAGCGCATCTACCGCAACTTTGACGCGAAGATAACCCCCGACCTTTACGGTCGTATGGATGATATGGGCTACTCCCTGGATGAGGTGATAACCCTTGCCTCCATAGTGCAGAAGGAGGCAGGCGATGAGCTGAACATGAAGATAGTGGCATCCGTGTTCATCAACCGCCTTGACAACCAGAACAAGTTCCCCAAGCTTCAGTCCGACCCCACATCCGGCTATTCCGAGGAGGTTGTGGCACCCAATATGGAGGTGTACTCCGCCACCATCTGCGATGCCTACGATACATACAAGGGCGAGGGACTGCCTCCCGGAGCGATATGCAACCCCGGTATAGAAGCCATAAATGCAGTGCTCTACCCCAGAGATACCAGCTACTACTATTTCTGCTCAGACCTTGATACAGGCGAGTTCTACTATGCGGAAACGCTGTCCGAGCATGAATCCAACCTGAGAAAGGCAGGGCTCAGATGAGTTCTCCCGCGCTTGATGTGAAAAATAAGGTGCCCGAACTGTTAGCCCCTGCAGGGGACGAGGAAAGGCTGCTCGCAGCGCTGAATTTCGGAGCGGATGCGGTGTACCTTGCTAAAAAGGAATTCGGCATGAGAGCCGCCCCGGGGAACTTTGACGATGAAGGCCTCGAAAGGGCTGTGAAGCTGTGCCATGAACGGGGGGTAAAGGTGCACCTCACCTGCAACACCCTCCCCCGCAATACGGAGATAGAGCACTTCGAGGGCTTCATAAAACAGGCGTATGATGCGGGCATAGATGCAGCCATAGTGGCTGACATCGGCATAATGAGCCTTGTGAAGAAATTCGCCCCCGATCTTGACATACACATGTCCACACAGACGGGCATAGTGAATTTCGTCAGCGCCAATGAGCTTTACAGCATGGGTGCAAAGCGCGTGGTGCTGGCAAGGGAGCTGTCCCTTGACGAGATCGCCGATATACGGGCAAAGACCCCGAAGGAACTGGAGATAGAGTGCTTTGTCCACGGGGCAATGTGCGTCTCCTTCTCCGGCAGATGTCTTATCTCCTCCTACCTTACCGACCGCGATGCCAACAGGGGGCAGTGCGCGCAGCCCTGCCGCTGGAACTATGCACTGATGGAGGAAAAGCGGGAGGGGCAGTATTTCCCCGTATTTGAAGATGACAAGGGCACATATATCCTGAACTCCAAGGATATGTGCATGATAGACCATATCGACAAGCTGGTGCAGGCGGGCATAACCTCCTTCAAGATAGAGGGACGCGCCAAATCCGCATACTATGTGGCAGTGGTGACAAATGCCTACCGCCGCGCCATAGACCTGTACCTGAAAGACCCTTTACATTTCTCCCTGCCCGAAAGCATACGCTCGGAGGTATTCAAAGTCAGCCACAGGGATTACTGCACGGGGTTCTATTTCGGCCACCCCTCCGAGTGCCGTCAGTACTATGCCGACAGCGGATATATCCGCAGCTACGATGTGTGTGCGGTGGTAGAGGGCTGCGATGAGGAACGCATCTACTGCATACAGCGCAACAAGTTCTATCAGGGTGACGAGCTGGAGATAATGCCTCCCGCCCGCGACTGCATCACCATAAATGCAGAGGATATGCAGAACGCCGATGGGGAGCCCATAGAGGATACCCGTCATGCTGCCATGCACTTTTCCATGAAAAATACTTCGGGAGTGATACTCCCCGAAAACACGATGATACGCAAGAAAGTATGAACACAGGCTACACCCACCGTTTACGCCCGCAGCGGGACGGTGTGTGAGCCTTTCTGAGATATGCCATGTCCGATAACACCATATACATAGAAGGAACAGTCGATGAAGTCGTTTTCTGCAATGAGGAAAATGGCTATATCGTGCTGTATCTTGACTGTGACGGCGACCTTGAAACGGTAACGGGGGAGCTGGGTGTCATCGAAGAGGGAGAGGAGCTGAAGCTGGGGGGAAAATTCGTGGATCATCCCCGCTTCGGCAGGCAGTTCCGCGCGGCCACCTGTGAAAGGATGCTGCCCGCCACGGAGACCGCCATACTCAAATATCTTTCATCCGGCGCCATAAAGGGCATAGGCCCCTCCCTTGCCAAAAGGATAGTGGACGAATTCGGCACCGATGCCCTGGAGATAATAGAGAAGGAGCCCGCAAAGCTGGCTGCGGTAAAGGGTGTCAGCCCTTCAAGAGCCTCGGAGATACATGAGGAATTCATGCGCATCCACGGGGCACGGGCTCTGATGATATTCTTTGCGGGATTCGGCATCGCCCCCTCCTTTGCCATGAAGGCATGGAAGGTGTGGGGGCAGTTTGCGGAGGGTGTTATAAAGAATGACCCCTTCCGCCTCTGTGATGAGAACATAGGCCTTGATTTTGCCGCTGCCGACAGGATAGCGGATTCCCTCAGCATGGACAAGGAGTGCCCCGAAAGACTGACTGCGGGTGCCAGATGTGTGCTGGAGGACGATGCCTGCAACGGCAATACCTGTATGCTGCGGGAACAGTTCATATATGAAGCGGCTGATTTCCTCGGGGTGCCTTCCGACAAGGTGAGCGCCCATCTTGATGAATGTCTTGAAAATGAGACCCTTTCGGAGTTCATCAAGGAAAAGGACGGGAAG
>JAFPYQ010000046.1 GCA_017394475.1 Oscillospiraceae bacterium
GCTTTTAACAAGCAAGTGTGAGCCGCAGGCTCATTTCCATTCAGTAGGAGATTGAACTCCTACTGAATGGAAATATGGAACCCATGCCACTCAATGGCATGAACTGCCATTAGAGGCGGGGGACATAGCTTGCGGTTATATATCTCCCGGTACATAAAATGTTCCACATTGAATTTTACCATATTACCGCAGATTTGTCAAGGAACTGAGCATTTTTTGTTGTAGAAATTCACAAATCCGGGAGGCATAAATTGGTGCAAATGACTATGTGATGACAAGCTGACAAAAAGTATGGGGGCAAATGATCAAGGCGGCGGTGTTTATGTTTATGGCACATTCATAATGACCGATGGTACGATAAGCAACAATACCGCATTATGGCGGAGAAGTGTTTGCTCGCGGCATATTCTATCTCAGAAACGGAAGTGATACAACGCCGTTTGTGCCTGAAAACGCCATGAGCTATGACCCCGACAAGCGTATGTGGGTCACTAACGAAGATGATTGATGATCCCATTCGGGACAGTCAAAAAACGCAGAGGACAGTTCACGCTGTCCTCTGATTTTTTTGAAAATTACAGGAAGCTACTTGATTTTTGCGTATAAATACTGTATAATAGTATATAAAGAGGAACGGGGGGCGATAGGATGAGCGAAGAAACAAAGGAATATGTGAGATCGCGCAGAGAGGCGAAAAACACAGTATTTGTGGATCTCTTTCAATTTCCCGAATACAGATATCAGCTTTTCAGAACACTGCATCCCGAAATGACCGATGTCAGCGAGGATGATGTTATAGAGATAACTCTGCATCCTGTCATTCTAAACCACCCCTATAACGATCTGGGGCTGCTCGTTAAGGACAAGCTGCTGATCTTCGTTGAGGCACAGTCCACATGGTCGATAAATATACTCATCCGCATAATGCTGTATCTTGCGCTGACATATCAGGATTACATAAACGAACATGAGCTTAATGTATACAGCACCACAAAGATAGATCTGCCTGTTCCCGAGTTTTATGTGATATATACGGGCGATCATAAGGTCAAAAAGGATATTATCACACTCAAAGAGGATTTCTTCTGTAATAGGGAGATAGGTATAGATCTTTCTGCGATGGTGATATATTCGGAGAACGAAAAGGATATAATCGGACAGTACATAATTTTCTGCCATGTCCTTGATGCACAGGTAAAACTGTACGGGCGCACACAGAAGGCGATAGAGGAGACTATACGCATCTGCAAGGACAAAGGCGTTTTGAAGGAATACCTTACAGGACGGGAAAAGGAGGTAATCACTATGACGATGACATTATTTGATCAGGATAAAGCAATGGAAATGTATACGAAGGAGATTGAGCGGAAAAGTGAAGCAAGAGGAGCGATAAAGGGCGCTGTAGAAGTATATCAGGAACTTGGTACTTCATTTGCAGATACCATAAAAATGATTGCAAAAAAGTTTGGCTTTACTCTTGAAAAATCGGAAGATCAGGTGAAGACCTACTGGAAAGGCCAAATTCCCACAGCTTGATATAGGGAAGCAGATATTAGCATTGATCTCCATAGTATCATGAAAACAGGACGGGAAAAGGAGGTAATCACTATGACGATGACATTATTTGATCAGGATAAAGCAATGGAAATGTATACGAAGGAGATAACTCGCAATACTGAGATCAAGACTGCTGTCGAAGTCTATCAGGAAGTGGGCACCTCGTTTCCGGATACAATCAAGATTATTGCAAAGAAATTTGGATTTACTCAAGATAAATCAAAAGATCAGGTAAAAGCATACTGGAAAGGACAAATTCCCACAGCTTGATATAGGGAAGCAGATATTAGCATTGATCCCCATAGTATCATGAAAAATGGTACTATGGGGTTCTTTTTTTCTTTTTGCCGACAAAACCCATGAACGGCAGTTCATATATTCCTTGTATCTTGCTTAGGCACGCCCGCTATATCATATCCCGGGCCATCACCTCCGCTGATATTTTTGCGCAAATCCATCAATATGATGATATACAATATGCAATATTTATTATTATGCTATATGCACAATGAATTATTTGCAATTTTGTATAATTTTTAGCTTACATTTCCCGTTTATCTCTTGACAAAATGAAATATTTTTGCTATACTTGATTCAGACCCGATACGGGGGATACAATACAAAAGGGGGGGATCTGCATGGTCTCAGATATGCTCGTCCCGCTTATCTGCCCGCATTGCAGGCAGAAGTCGGGAGTTTTCGTTTACAGGCACACAAAGATGACGGATTTTCCGTTATTCTGCAAAAAATGCAAAACAACTACCACAATAACCTATCCTGAGCCTGAGAGCCGCACGACCGCATAAGCGGTCTGCGGCTCTTTTTCATGAGATACGCATTATCACGGGCTGTGATAAAGGGGCAGATCCAAAACAGATAAGGAGTAAAAGATATGAGGGAAAACGGATTTAAACAGTTAAAAGCCTTTACGTTCTATACCAAGACACTTGTTATGATGTCGTCATTGTCGGACGAGAACATCGGGATGATCGTGAGAATGATAACAGATTATTATTCGGGAAAGGCGAGACCCGACACCGATGATATCGACAATGCAGCGGTATCAATGCTCATTGATGAACTGTGCAGCTGCATAGATAATGCAGAGAAGAAAAGGCAGAGAAATTCCGATGCAGGGAAAAAAGCAATGGCGTCGAGATACAGCGAAGATGTGACCGGATCACAACCAGATCCTAACCAAAACCTAACGCCGTTAGAATTTGGTTATAACCAAACGCTAACTACAAAGACAAAGACAAGTACAAAGACAAAAACAAATACAAAAGATAAAGACAATAACACAGAAAATGTTTCTTTAAGCATCATAGATGCTTCGTCGGATAACTCCGACGCGGCAGCCGGAAAGCGGCAGAAATCAGATGATAATATCGCATATTTTGTCATAAAGATGTACAACAGCATTTGTGTTTCTTTGCCCGAGGTCAAAAAAATATCTCAAAGACGGATAAACAACATAAAAGCAAGGCTGAAATTGTACAGCATAGATGATTTTTGTACTGTATTCACCAAGGCAGAACAGAGCCGGTTTTTAAAGGGCGGCGGAAGTCAGAACTTCATAGCGGATTTTGACTGGCTCACAAGAGACAGTTCTATGGCTAAGGTCATTGACGGAAAGTATGACGATGACCCGAATGGCAATTATCAGCAAAAACTGCCTGACAGCAATTTTACACAGCAAATGCGGATGCTTGAAGAATACAGGCAGAGATTTCTTGCGGAAGAAAGGATGGTATCAAATGACCAAGTCTGAATTTATGACATTGACGATGACCATAAAAGGCTATTTCCCGAAGGAGAAAGAGCTTTTCTCCAATCCTGTGCAGCTGGAATTGTGGTATCCCATGCTCTCAGACCTTGATCTCAATAAAACGCTGGCATTCGTCCAGGAATATGCACGAAACAGCAACTTCTCCCCATCCATCGCCGAGATACGCGGATCTTTCGACAAGGAGAAAGCGGATAACTGGCAGCAGCTGTACGAACACTCAATGAAGATCATCGCGCGGTACGGCATATACAACGAACAGGGCGGCATGGATGCACTTGACGATATATCACGGGAGATAGTCGGTCGCATAGGATACAGGCGGATATGCAACTCCGATGAGCATGACCCGTATATCAGGAACGAGTTCAGGGAGACCTGGAAGGATGTGTCGGAATATTCCGGGTGCCTGCAGCTTGCGGGAGTTGATATGAAATGCCTGACGCAGAAGTAAAGTTCAGAGAAGTGACAGACAAAGAGTTCCGACAGATGATGGACACCGAAAAGGCCGCATACCTCCTCACACTGCCCGCAAGAGTGCCGTCGGACAGCAGCCGGGAGAAATGGCGGAAATGCCTTGAATTTGCACGGATGAGGGCACACACCGTCAGCATCACCGGATTCCGGGAGGATAAGTCGGAAAAGGAGCTGCGGGAGCTTGAAGCGGCAGCGGGCAGGATATCGGATACCGGACACTCCGGGGATGGTCTTGCAGAGATAAAAAAATACACGCGGCGAGGCTGTTTCGATGCGGTAAGGTTCATAGAGGACAGGCGCAGAGCAAAGGCGTTATGGGACGGGCACATCCTGTCCGCGGAGGATGTGCAGGCAGCCCGTGAGATGATGGCACAGGGCACGCCAAAGGAGGATATACACGATACCATCAAGGCACAGCAGCGGGAACGGCTCATAATACGGACACGGGAACAGGCAAAGCGGATGAATGCCACACCGGGGAAACGGCAGCAGCCATACTGCGTACTGTGCATGAACCGCGGATATAATGCGGTGGTGGAGAATGAGATATTCATATCCTTGCAGATATGCGACTGTCTGAAACGGTACGAACAGTCCATGGACAAAATGCGGGATGAAGAAAAGGCTGTGAAGCTTAAAAGGGAGGATGAGCGACGGACAGCAGAACGGGCAGTAAGATAAGCATCGGAAGGACAGGGGGCGAAAGTCCTTTTGAGATCATCAGTAACGCGGAACGTTTACTTTGTGCGTAACTGTGGTTTTTGTGTTGATACTATGCTTTTTCGGAACGGTTACTTTGTGTGTTCCTGCGCTCCTGCGGAGCGTGGACTGTATCCACAGTCCTTTTAGCCGCCGACCCGTTTGCGATCTTGATATGTTTGCTTTGAATTGCTTTTAATACAGTTCCAAGCTTTTGGTCGGCGGCTTTTTTGGACGCTTTCTTTGGCTTGTTGTCTGCTTTTTTTGACTTTGCTGTTGGCTTGTGCTGCGGCGGAACTTTGTTCCGCTATGCGGGGTTTCACCCCACACCCCACAAGGGGTTCTACCCCTTGACCCCATTCTTCTATTGCCTTTACTGCCGTTCACAAAAGTGACGGCTGCCTGCATAACAGACAGCCGTCAGGTTTATTATGACAGTGTATCAGTCATTTGTCATACACTATCCTGCAAAGCATCATAGCCTATCTCGCCGGTGCGCACCCTTACTACATCACGCACATTGTAGACAAAGATCTTGCCGTCGCCCACATTGCCCGTATAGAGCGCTTTCCTTGCAGTTTCCACAACTTCCTTTACAGGGACCTTGCAAACCACGCAATCCACCTTTACCTTCGGCACAAGGGATGTCTCCACTGGTGAACCTCTGTAATAGCTGGTAGCCTTGCTGAGCTTGCCCGAACCCAGCACCTGTGTGGTGGTAAGGCCTTCTACGCCGATATCCGCAAGGGCTTGTTTGAGGTTCTCGAACCTGCTCTGACGGCAGATGATGGAGACCTGCGAGAATTTCGACTGACCGAAGGACTCGTGTGATGTAGGCTCATAGGTGAGCTCAACAGCCTTTTCAACGGGAACAGGCTCGCCCGCTGCAAGGTAGCTCTCTGTATCCACAGCCATAAGGAATCCGGAATAGGAGCTTGCCAGACCGTGCTCTTCGATGTCAAGACCTACTACCTCTTCATGAGGAGTTACGCGGAGCCCGAATACTTTCCTGATGATAAGATATGTCACAGTGATGAGCACTGCAGTCCACAGACCTACTGTGAGCACTGCAAGAGCCTGCAGACCAAGGAGCCTTACCCCGCCGCCGTAGAAGAGGCCTGCCAGCTGTGTGCCGTTTGCATCTGCGATGGCATAGGAGGGAACAGTCGGGTCTGCAAGAAGTCCCACTGCCAGAGTGCCCCAGATACCGTTGAGCATATGTACTGCAACTGCGCCCACAGGGTCATCTATATGGAGCACATAATCCAGGAACCAGATACCGAAGGGCACCAGAAGGCCGCTTACCACGCCTATGACTGCCGCACCTGCGCAGTTTACCACATCACAGCCCGCTGTCACGCCTACAAGGCCTGCCAAAGATGCGTTGAGGCACATCGAAACATCGGGCTTGCCGTATTTTATCCATGTAAAGATCATACATACCACAGTTGCCACTGCAGGAGCCACCGTTGTTGTGAGGAATATGGAACCCAGCTGTGCGCCGTCTGTTGCGGCTGCACCGTTGAAACCGTACCAGCCGAACCAGAGGATGAAGCATCCCAGTGCGCCGATGGTCAGTGAATGACCGGGGATAGCCTTTACCTTTGTGACCTTGCCGTCCTTATCGGTATCAAATTTGCCTATGCGGGGCCCTAACATCTTAGCGCCGATGAGGGCTGCGATACCGCCTACCATGTGGATGGCGCAGGAGCCTGCGAAATCATGGAAGCCCAGCTGCACCAGCCATCCGCCGCCCCATATCCAGTGAGCCTCTATGGGATAGATCACAGCGGAGATAACTGCGGAATAAATGCAGTACGAGATAAACTTTGTCCTCTCTGCCATGGCTCCCGATACTATGGTAGCGGCAGTGGCGCAGAAAACAAGATTGAATACGAAACCCGAGAAGCTGAATCCGCCGTAGCCTGTAAACAGTGAATAGTCCACCTTGCCGGCAAATCCGCCCATATCAGTACCGCAGAGCAGACCGTAACCCACTATTATGAACATAACTGTACCGATACAGAAGTCCATAAGATTCTTCATTATAATGTTGCCCGCGTTCTTGGCTCTTGTAAAGCCCGTTTCTACCATAGCAAAGCCTGCCTGCATGAAGAAGACCAGCGCCGCGCCTATGAGGTACCATATACCGAAGGCCTCAGAGGTCACCATTTCCTTTACGCTGACCACTAATTCTTCACTCATAATGTCATCCCCTTAATTCAGTATACAAAAACGGGGCTGTCAGAGCACAGGGAACGTCGGTTCTATGCAGCATCGGCACTCGTTGACCTGCATGACCTGTTCCCTGTACTTTGTCCAGCCCCGTTGCTGTTGTGTCCCATTGTAAGGCATAAGGGGGAAAATGTCAATAGGTTTATGTGAATTTTGTCAATGTAAATGAATTATTTTATCTCGTTTCTTGCAAAAATGTCCTTTTTCAATAAAACGCCCGATCCGCTGCACAGGAATGTTAAAAATATATGTATACAGCATTATGATAATGTTTATGGCACTGTCGGATGAGAGTATCCCCCGGTCATAAGCGAAAGTGCAAGCTTCAAATTATGCAGTTTTGAATTCTGTAAATTTCATTTTTGAAGTTTTCGGGGTGTTTTTTCTGTGCATTTCATATAAATGCAGGGCATATCGGACATACTGATTTAGAAAATAGAGAGAAATGCAGGATTTTACTTGACATCCTGCAGATTTTGTCATATAATCAATACTGTAAACAACATTGACCAACATTTATGAATTTTTACATATACATATCCTGCAAAAAGAGGTAATACTATGAACGATCATCAGAGCCGGGGTCTGTACGACCCTGCATTCGAGCATGATAACTGCGGAATAGGCGCGGTGATAGATCTCAAAGGTATAAAGACAGCAGCTAATGTGGACAGCGCTCTGAAGATCGTTGAGACCCTGGAGCACCGCGCAGGCAAGGATGCCGACGGCAAGACAGGTGACGGCGTGGGCATACTGCTCCAGATATTACATTCCTACTTTTCCTCCCTTTATAATCTGCCGGGGGAAAGAAAGTACGGCATAGGCATGTTCTTTATGTCCCATGACAATTATAAGGATGCCATGGCAGTATTTGAGGATATCCTTGAAAGGGAAAAGCTGGAGCTTCTGTTCTGGCGTGAGGTGCCTGTCCATCCCGAGATACTGGGCATCAGGGCGAGAGAGAGCTGCCCCGTCATCATGCAGGCATTCATCAGAAAGCCCGACAACTGCGAAAAGGGCATAGAGTTCGACAGACGGCTCTACATCGCAAGAAGGCTCTTTGAAAAGGCGGATACAAAGTCCTATGTATGCTCCATGTCCAGCAGGACCATAGTATATAAGGGTATGTTCCTTGTGAGCGAGCTCCGCCGTTTCTACGACGATCTGAGCTGCGGCAGGTATGACAGTGCCATTTCCATAGTACACTCACGTTTTTCCACCAACACAGAACCCTCATGGCAGCGCTCCCATCCCAACCGCCTTATGGTGCACAACGGCGAGATCAAC
>JAFPYQ010000472.1 GCA_017394475.1 Oscillospiraceae bacterium
ACATCTTGTAATAAAATTGTTATTTTCTTTGCTTGTAATTTTGAAAATTGATTTCCGTGAAGTAATTCGGCGTCAAATATGACGGTATAGCTTTCATAAATGCAGGATAAGCATGATAGGACATTGTTCATTTATCAGTTTGCGCAACTCTTTTCAGGCAAATCAGGCCTGCCCCAGACTGCGGCTTGACATATCCGTAATAATGTGATACAATCATTTTATGGGCTCTGTGCGACCACGCTGCCCGAATACCACTCTTAACGATGTCCCGGGGATCATACCTCTGTAAGATGCCATGAAAACTGTAATACATCCTAATTTTTCAAAGAACAACTGCTACGATACAACCGCCAAGGTCTGCTCTATGCTCCATAATATGAGTTTTGAGCTGTACTCATATACCGACCTTGAGCCCCGTTTCCCAAAGACCGGTTTTGTCAGATTCGGTGACCCGGAGGAGGTCACAAGGGATGCAGAGCTTATCATCGCCATAGGCGGTGACGGCACTATCCTGCAGGCATCCGCCTATGCATCAAAATATGACAAGCTGCTGCTGGGGATAAATACCGGCAGACTGGGCTTTATGGCTGCGATAGAATATGACGGGCTCTATAAGCTGTCAAAGCTCATGAGCAGATCGTACACCGTTATGGACAGGATGCTCCTGGAATGTACCCATTTCCATGGCGGTACATCCGATACCTACACATCTCTCAATGAGGTGGTCATAGCCTCAAAGATAGGGCATCTGTCGGATTTTGAGGTAAAGATAGATGACCTGTCGGTGAGCCGTGTGCGCGCAGACGGCGTGATATTCTCAACCCCCACAGGTTCCACAGCCTATGCCCTTTCAGCAGGCGGCCCCATACTCTCCCCCGATCTGCAGTGCATACAGGTGACACCTATCTGCCCTCACTCCCTTTCTTCGAGAACTATGGTGTTCTCACCGACAAAGCCTCTTGACCTCGTCATCCCCTCATCCCGCACCACCACATATATCACCGTGGACGGGGTGTCCGTGGCAACTATGGATGTGGAAGACAAGCTGGTATTCCGCGTTTCCGAGAAAAAGCTGCACCTGATAGATATCGACGGCAATTCCTTCTATAATGCAGTGAACAATAAGTTGATGTCCCCAATGAAATAAGCGGGGCCTGTTGTAAGTGACAGGTAAACATTTTCTATAAAAAAGCCGCAGCATCCAGTAACCGAACCGGATGCTGCGATCTGTTTTCATGATCATACGGGATCATGCATGAATCCCTTTTCGCTTCTGAGATACTCCTCTTTCGTACCAAAGAATATCTCTCTGCCTATATGCAGGATATGGGTCGCATATTCAAGGGCTGCCCCTATATCGTGGGATATCATGATAATGGCTGTGCCCTCATGGCTGAGTTCCTCTATTATGCCGTACATCTGCTTTGTGGCAACAGGGTCGAGCCCCGATACAGGCTCATCCAGGAGCAGTATCTTTCTTGCCGCGCACAATGCCCTTGCCAGCAGCACTCTCTGCTGCTGTCCACCGGAAAGCTCTCTGTATGACTTTCTCGCAAGATCTGTTATACCCAGCCTTTCCATTATCTGTGCGGCAGTCGCCTTCTCGTTCTTGTTGTAGAAGGGGCGAAGACCCACCTGTCCCTGAAAGCCAGACATCACTATCTCATTCACCGATGCGGGAAAATCCCTCTGAACAGGCGTTTGCTGCGGAAGATAGCCTATCTCGTTCCTTCTGAGGCTG
>JAFPYQ010000473.1 GCA_017394475.1 Oscillospiraceae bacterium
AAGGGCTTCGTCAAGGACTATGTTCACCGCATCAAGTGTGGTGGTATCCATAGCGGATATGGCCTCATCTATGCGGTCGATGGCATTTCCCAGGCACTGTCGCTGTCTTTCATTTATGATAAGCTCGTCACATACACCGCTGACGCCGAACATTTCCTTGACAGTGTCTTCAAGCAGTGAGAGTTCGTTGTTCTTGGCGGATACCGTGAGTATCCTGTCAAAGAAACCGCTTATTTTATCGGTATCGAATATCTGGGGCTTGTCGGACTTGTTCACAAGGGCTATCTTGCGGGCGGAAGAGCGTCTGCAATGCTCGCACAGTTCCATATCATCCGCAGACATCTCCTCGCTGCCGTCAAAGACTGCAAGTATCAGATCGGCAGTCTCTATCTTCCTGATGGCGATATCAATGCCCATGCGCTCGATGATATCATCGCTTTCGTGTATGCCCGCAGTGTCAAAGAGCCTGAGGACTATATCTCCCAGCCGCACGCTTTCTTCGATCATATCGCGTGTGGTGCCTGCAATATCGGTCACTATGCTTCTCTGCTCACCGGATAGGGAGTTCATCAGTGTGCTTTTCCCCGTGTTGGGCTTGCCTACTATGGCGGTTGGGATGCCCTCGCGGATGAGCCTTGAATTGTCGTATGTCCTGTATATATCCGAAAGGGATGCTCTGAGAGCCATAAGGTCGGACTTCATGGTGCCTTCATCTGTTTCGGGGATGTCATCATCGGGGTAGTCTATCCATGCGCCTATGCCGGAAAGCACTGCTGTCAGTTTCTCCGCCTGCTCGTGTATCCTGCGGTACAGCGCACCGTCACGGACATTTTCCGCACGCCTCAGCATACCGTCGGAGTTCGCACGGATGATATCTATCACAGCCTCAGCCTCGGTGAGGGACAGCTTTCCGTTCTCAAAGGCACGGCGGGTGAACTCTCCCGCCGAAGCGGCATCTGCACCGCAAGCCATCACCCTGCGGAGTATCTTTTCCGTTACGAACAGTCCCCCGTGACAGGATATCTCAACAGTGTCCTCTCCGGTGTAGGAATGTGGGGCTCTGAAAACGGTGAGCACCACATCATCTATCTTAGTGCCGTCATCCTCGGTTATATCGCCGTAGGCGCAGGTGTACCCCGCCATATCCGAGGGCTTCTTTGAGGATGAGAACACCTTATCCGCGATCTTTACGGCATCATCTCCGGATATCCTTATCACGGAGATGCCGCCTGCTGCGCGGGGAGTTGAGATAGCAGCAATAGTCTGTCCTGTCATAATGGTTCCTTTATGAGTGAGTTGAGGTTATGGTGTATTCAAGGAAAAAGGTTTTCAGTATCCTGCGGAGCAGGGGCTTGTCCATGAAATAGCCGTCTAAGAGCTTGTCATAGGCAACCGCCGAGCTCACAGCATCCTGCGGTGTTATGCCCTTGTCAAAGCGGGCTCTGAGGGCGGTGTCTATGATGATCTTCGCCTGAGCCCTGTCAAAGCTGTTGGGCAGAGTACGGTAGGTCTCATCATTTACATCCGTCAGGTGGATCTTGCTCATTTTTGCAAGTCGGGCAAGTCTGCGGTATATCTTTACAGCCGCAGTTTCGGGGGAATCGTTAATCATTCTGATTCGGCGGGATATGATAAGTGCCCTTGATGCGATGACCGCAAGAACTGGCACAGCGATTACTGCGATAATGAGCAGTATCTTCATGATGACGGCGAAAGCCTTTGTCTCCGTAAAGGGAGTATGGGGCTCTTCGGGAGTGGATGGAGCGGGCATGGTTCGGCTGCCGTCATCGGGTGCTTCGGCGTTTCCTCCTGAGGGAGTGGTCTCGGTCTCGGAGGCTTCTCCACGGGGCTCCTCTGTCTCGGTGGATGTGTCGGTGTCGCTCTCGGTTATCTCTGCCCCTGTGTCCTCGGTGGTCTCGGTCTCTGCCCGGGCTTCCTCTTCGGATGTGACAGGCTTTGACTCGGTGGCGTTCAGCTCCTCCTCAAACTGCAGTTCCTCGGTGGTCACCGATGTAACCTCGGATATATCCGTCTCCTCGGGTTCCTCGAATGCCTCATCGGGCTCATCTGAAAACAGGATATTGCCGTAGCCCGGTGTGGTCTCAAATACCATCCAGCCGAAGCCGTCCACATATATCTCAGCCCAGGCGTGGGCTCTGTGATCTGGCACCGCAAGGGAGATATATCCGTCCTCGGGCTCGATATCCTTTGTATCATCGGGGGTTATGATGAAACCCTCGCAATAGCGGGCGGGAATGCCCCTGGAGCGGCACAGAAGAACGGCGGCGGTGGCAAAATGTGTGCAGGAGCCTTTTCGGTTCTCCTCCAGGAACCACTGGGCAAAATCTTTTCCGAAGGGCTTCTTTCCCGAAAGAAGGGTATAGTCGCAGAGCTCTGCCAGATGCCTGCGGATGTAGGACAGTTCATCCAGCATCGAATCACCGTCATATCCTCTGAAGAATGTTGAAGAATAGGTGAATGTGGGAGGCACCTCGGTGTAGTGCTCGTAGGCGGCGTTGCGCAGGGTGAGCTCATCGCTCTGCATCTCGGGAGGCAGATCTTGTATGGGTGAATTCTTTATCACATAGGACTGCCACATGGCATCGGGGAAATAGCCCCAGTAGCGGCGGCGCATCCCGTCTGATTCGATAAGTCCTGCTGCATTGGCGGGGAAGTACCTTGAACGGGGCGTGATGGTGGTGTTGCGCACTACCATGTATTCCGCTTCCAGATCTCTGTATCGTGGATATTCATGGAGCACTCTCTTGGGGAAGAACTCGTCGGAGGTGATATTGGTCTGCATCTCGGGGACAAATTCGTTCTCGCTCCAGTTGCTGCCGTTGTATTCACCGCCTGTGAATCCTTTGAGATAGACTGTCCGCGCATCCTCGGGAATGGTGATCTCCAGCATGGTCTTGCCGTCGAACAGTATCTCCTCCACATTTCCCAGCTTTCCGTCATGGGTCAGTCTGTGTTCCTCGGTGGGCAGCAGGGACGAGCCCATATCATCGAAGAATTTATCCCATGTGAAGGAGGAATAGTAATCGAGGAAGTTGTTCCTTATCTCATCCGCCTTTTTGCTGCGCCCTGCCAGTGAGGTGAAGGACATCCCTATGATGCAGGAAATGAGCATCAGCAGTGCTGCCAGTGAGGTGTTAGATGTGCGGTCGTAGTTCCTCTGTGAGTTTTCGGTGTTCTTAGCCCCCACAGCCGCGCACCAGAACACCATGAGGCCGATGAAAGCCGCACGGTCGGGCACAAGTCCGTAGAAAAGCACATAAAGGGTGAGGGGGGCTGTCACAAGGACGATGAGTGACAGATATATGCGCTGTGCAAAGGAATAGACGCATATCGAAGTGATGAATACTGCGATTATCGCCAGCGCGGTGTTTTCATAGGATGGGGGGACATCCGTATACAGTGTGACATTGTCGTAGAATACGGAGCGGAATTTCTCGTTGAAATCGGATATGGCCTGTGTTATGACGGAAAAGCGCAGCAGGAGCATCAGCGGTACCGCAGCGGTGGAGACCACCGTTATCATGGACAATGCCCTTGAATTTTTCCGTATGTTGTACAGGATAGTGAAATATCCCCATGATACGAATATGAGGAAGGTCATGAGAAAGCGGTCAAACAGGAAAATCCGTTCTGTGGCGGACATGAACACGAAGACCGTGCTCATGGCTCCTAAAAGGGGCAGAAGCCTCAGTATGAACAGACTGCTGTTCCTACCGCCCTTTTTCGGGGGTTCTGTATGGATCTCGTTGGGTGACATATCGGTTGGATGGGTCATGATCGGAAGACTATATGCCGTATCTGATGCAGATATAGTCCGACTGGTCGGGTATCTCTATAGTTTCAGCGCATACAAGCTCTGATGCAGCTTCTATATAGCTGCGTTCATCGGTGACGGCTGCGGCACAGCCCCCGGAAAGGACAATATCCGCGGCGGAGTTTTCGGGCAGCCCGAGAAATACGTTCTCGCCGTGGGCGGAAAGGTAGTAGGAGATGCTCAGCACCTTCTGGAGCAGAGCATCGCGGTCATCGGCATCTTTGCAGCCGGAAAGGTCTGTTATCAGCAGCAGCCGCCTGTCAGAGCCCGTTCCCATGACCTTTACTATGTCCTTGTCAAAACGGGCGGACAGCTTGTGATGGATGTGCACGGGGCGGTCGCCTGCGCGGAAATCGCGGAAGTCTATGACCTCGCCGGGGCCTGTGGTAATGAGCTTGTCACCATCCTCCTCGGCAATGCGGGACATTTCGGCAATGAGCTGCATCGCCTCATCCTCATACTTTGAGGAAAGAGGAGGGATGATGACGGTCTCGCTCAGCATCGTCTTTTCAGAAAGCAGTTTCTTGCGGAAAAATCCCATAATGTCGCACAGTATCATCCTGTCGATGAATACGGTGCACTTTCCGCAGTGTGAGGCATCCGTGCTTATGACAGAGCTCCTGCGGGATGAGGCTGGCACCGATATGGTGATATCCATACCGGTCTTTTCATTTTCCACTGCGGGAAAACGCATCACGGAAACATCCGCCTTTACCGATGATACGGGGAGTATCCCCCCGTTGACAAGTGACAGCTCGGTGGATGAACGCTTCCCCATATAGGATATCTGCCGTTCGCACTTTACCCTGTAGGACAGGGAAATGTAATTGTACAGAAGGCAGAGGATATCGATGACAGGCAGGACTATCAGGGCTGCAAGTATAACAAGGGACAGCTCGTCCTCATACAGCGGGTAGAATACAGCTGCGCATATCAGCAGCATGATATAGATGATAAAAGACATAGTCCTATTTTTTTCTGCTTACAAAGAAAAGTGTGGCAAATACTCCCACCAGCAGGGCAAGTATGGCTATGACCACTATGAGGATGACATTGGCGGAACCTGTTGTCCCCTGTGAGGGGGCAGAGGTGGTGACAGGCTTTTCGGAAGGTGTGACGATGGTTGTCTGCTTTTCTGTCTCCTGCTTTTCTTCCTCTGTCACAGTGGTATCTTCGGGAGCATCAGCGGATGTTTCGGGTGCTTCTGTCTGATAGACCTTATCCTCCTCCCCGGTATCAACGGGGGGAGCGTATACCATAGAGGGGGACATATCGGGGGATACGCTTATGAATTCGTTGGTCTGGCTGTCAAAGCCCTCTGTGCCCTCGTAGGTGTGGATGGTAACATGGACATTCTGGAATGCGCCGCTTTCTATTGTGGGAGCGGTATTGCCGTAGAAGTACACATTTTCAAGGCCGTGGCAGTTCTCAAAGGCATTAGCGCCTATTTTTGTGACCTGGGGGCCTATGTGCATCTCGGTGAGGGATGCCTTTGAAAAGCAGTTCTCGGGTATCTCGGTGATGGCCTCGGGCAGCTCAAAGGCTGTAAGAGCCTTGCAGTCCGCAAATGCCCCTGCGCCTATGTATTCGGTCTTTGCGGGGATGGAAAACTGTGTGACCTTCTCGCAGCCCGAAAAGGCATAGTCATCTATCCTGCGCACGGTGGAGGGCATAATGACGGAGATCAGCTCCCTGTTGTTGGAAAAGGCATTGGCGCCTATCTCCACTGTGTTTTTCGGCAGAGATACCGCACTGAGCTTTTCCTGGCAGAAAGAGCATTGTCGGGGATAATGCCGTCCTTGACATCAGCACCCGACAGTTCAAGCCTTTCTATATTGGGATATCCGCATATAGCCTGAAAATCGGCGGCGTTCAGGGTGCCGCCGGATATTGATATCCTTGTGATCTGATTGAGGTCTGTGCCGTCCTTTGCGGTCTCTATGGCAGAGGAGAGGGCACCCTCATCGAAGGATGTGACCACCACATCGGTGACGCCTTCTGCCGAAACATTCAGGGCAGAAAGGGGGATTATGATGACGGATAACAGCAGTGCCGCCGCCATGATCAGCACTATGACACGAAGTATGGTCTTCTTCGTTTCTTTCTTCATTTTACGCATTTTAAAGTCTATCCCTTGTTTATGATATTTGCCTTGCGGCTCAACTGATGAATTCCATCCCCACGGAGCTCACACCCTGGGGCGTGAACAGCAGCACATCGGCGGTGAGGGCATCTGCACTGCGCCTGCTGTTATCCCATGCGGCATCGGCTATCCTGGAGAGCTGTCCCTTTGTGGGCTCTTCAAGGGCGATAAAGCTGTCCCGTGAGGGGATGCAGACTATGAAGCGCCGCCCCAGTATATCCGAAACAAAGCCATAGAAATCGCTGCACATCACCAGTGCGGAGGCGAATTCGGAGCTGTCCGAACGGAATTCGAGGCAATCCAGAGTGCCTATGGTCTTCTTTTCGTACTTTGTTTCCCTGAGGAGCCTTGCCATGTTCCTGTCGGCAACGGAAAAAAGAGCCTGAGGGGGCATATCCCACTGTTTCAGGATATTGTCCGAAAGGGGCCTGCCGTGGATATTGTCGGAAGTACTGCACAGTACCTTGGTGAGCCCGCCTTTGAAATCCTCCGTGATGAGCCCGCTTGTGATATTGACTGTCTGGAATGCGGCTATGCGCAGGAAATCCTGACCGTTGGTGAAATTGTCCAGGCGGTCATATACGGCAAAATCCTCATCTGTCCATTTAAGGGCACGCTCAAATATCTCGGATGAGGGCTCGTTCATATATTCGTACTTGAATGCGGAAAAATCAAAGTCAAGTGTAATACCA
>JAFPYQ010000474.1 GCA_017394475.1 Oscillospiraceae bacterium
CAATAAAAGGAGATATTACCATGACATTCGACGAGATACTTTCGGGAACAAGGAAAAGAGCAGAGGGACTTGATGTGAGCGGTGTGCCCTTTCTTGCTGTACAGATGAACTTCACAGGTGACAACGGCGGGGTAATGTACGTTGAGATAAAGGACGGCAAGGTAAATGTGGAGCCCTACGAGTACAACGACCGCAGCTGTGCCATAACCATATCCATCGATGATTTCAGCAAGCTCATCGCAGGACAGCTCGATCCCATCGCAGCTTTCACTATGGGCAAGCTCAAGGTTGACGGAGATATCGGCAAGGCTCTCGAATTCTCCAAGCTTCTGAAGAAATGATCATGAGAGATAAGACAATAACGGAAGTATCCCGTACTGCAGCGCTCCTTTCATTCCTTATGCTCTGCAGCTGTGCGGGGAATGCGGATCCTCCTGCTACGGCTCCGGAGAGCACCACTGCTGCAGTTGAAACGGATTTATCCACCTCACAGAGCAGTGAAACAGCGCAGTCTGCCACCGATGTGACATCAGCCGAAAGCACAGTCGGTGAAACCACCGCAAGTGAGACCTCTGCCGACACCGAGAGCACCAAAGACGCTGCAGAAAACAGCATCAAAGAGGGATACAGGGAAGCCTACAGCGAAAAACTCCGCGAGCTGCTTTCGGAGAAAGAGGACGTTGAAGACGACGCGCTGTGTACATATATGTTCTCTGTCTGTGATGTAGGCGGAGATGCAACACCCGAGCTCCTGGTATCAAACGGTGAGTATCATCTGGCATCCGTGGCGCTGTACGCATATATAGACGGAAAAGTGGAATATATAGACGATATCGGCTCATACGGCGAAGTCACATATATGACCGAACGAAAGGGATTTGACAGCTTCTACGGCGGTATGGGCGCTTTCAGCGATACCTATCTGATATTTGACGGCAAAAAGCTGGAAAACAAGATATATATAGAATCATATATCGGTTACGACTACATCAATGATGATTTTGATACAGAGATAGAGGAATATCACATCGATGATGATACCGTGACCAAGGAAGAATACGACAAGGCATACAAGGAATACTTCACAGGGAACAGCATAGGCCTGGGCAGGCATTACTATGCAAATGAATACGGGATCTCAGCCGTATTTGGTGATACCGACTGTGATACTGCCTTTGATGATCTTATCCTCTCCCTGCCCCCCGCCGACGAATGGGGCTCCCCCTCCAGAATGATCACAGCAGACCTTGACAGGGATGCTCAGAGAGAGGTTTTCCTGTTCGACGACTACCGATGCATGCTGTACCGCTTTGACAACGGCATCAAGTTCGCAGGTGACATCCCCACATACAGCAGCGCCCCATACGATTATTTCGATACGAGCGATCTTGATGTGGATCATACCGACGAGGAACATGAATATCATCTGTATGTGCAGCCCGAAACAGGCACTGTGGTCTTCTGTGACAAAAGCCTGTCGGATGAGTATTATATCAGCAGATACAAGGACGGTGTCCTTGCACCCACAAACCATTATCAGAAGTTAAAGCTCACAGACGGCTCTTATGTCTTTGCCATAGACGGCAAGGGCGTTGAGGAAACGGAATATGAGGACTTTTTGGACGGACTTTTCGCTGACGGGATGGACGATATGCCCTTTGATGAAATAGCCGTGGGCTGATGGGCTGTGAGCGATCCCGTGTCAACAGATAAAGAGGTTAATATGAAAAAGATGATTTCAAGACTTTCTGCTCTGCTTTTAGCATTTATTTCCGGAATGACCGCTATGTTCATCCCCGTTTCCGCCTCAGGATACGGCATAAAGGCAGACAGCAGGACAACAAACACCATAAGGCTCGTATGGGAGGATCAGGACAAGGCTGATGCATACAGGGTCTACAAATACGATGCCTCCAAGAAGAACTTCAAGGAATACAAGACCGTTGTTGCCAACCAGTGCACAATAACCGACCTTAAACCGGGTACCGGCTATAAATTCAAGGTGCGCGCCCTCAGAAAGAACAAGAAGGGCAAATTCGCCAAGCTCTCGGAATCAGGAGTAGTTACCGTAAAGACCCTTTCAAAGTCCGGATCATCAGACAAAAGCGGCAGCGACAGCAGTAAAAAGAAGCCTTCGGCAACAGAGGCAATGGATAAGGATTCCGTTCTACAGCAGTATAATGACGCTGTCCGCGACCTTTCCAATATAGATACACAGATAGAGCAGTGTGAAAGAAATATAGAAGTTTATCAGGATACTATATCAAGATATTCGGGCAACGATACCGAATACGGCCGCACAGAGCTTTTCAAGGCACAAAATGCCCTTGATGAGGAGAACAAGAAGCTCAGAGACCTGACCCGCCAGAGAACAGGCTTAAAGAACGACGTAGACAGACTGAGATCCACCCTTCATATGATGGGAGTAAGGACCGTATAAACTCCAAATA
>JAFPYQ010000475.1 GCA_017394475.1 Oscillospiraceae bacterium
CGAGGAGCTCAATATCGAGGTCATGGAGCTCTATGACCGCATGAAGGCAGAGGGCAGAAAGCGCTCCGAATTCATACGGGAGGCGGCAAGGATAGAGGGCGTGTATGTCCCCTCTCTCTATGATGTCTCGTATAATGATGACGGGACCATAAAGGCCGTGGCTCCGAAATATGATGATGTGCCCGCAAAGGTGAGAAAGCGCGTGATCTATGACCTTGACAGCGTTTTCTATCCTGAAGAATTCGTCGTTCCCTTTTCCGAGATAGTCCATGACAGGGCTGTGGTGGAGGTCATAAGGGGATGTCTCAGAGGGTGCAGGTTCTGCCAGGCAGGGTTCATCTACCGCCCGTACCGTGAAAAGAGCACACAGACAGTGAGATCGGAAGCCAAGAGCCTCTGCGAGAGCACAGGCTATGAGGAGCTGTCCCTTGCATCCCTTTCCACCGCCGACCATTCCCGCATAAATGAGCTGCTCAAAGAAGTGACGGAATACACCGAGGAGAACCACGTGAGCCTTACTCTGCCATCTATGCGTATAGATGCGTTCAGCGAGGAGCTCTCTGAAGCACTTGCCAAGATACGCCGCAGCGGCCTTACATTTGCTCCCGAGGCAGGCACTCAGCGCCTGCGTGATGTCATCAACAAGAACATCACCGAGGAGGAGATACTGAACGGCTGCAAAATAGCCTTTATGGGCGGCTATTGCTCGGTAAAGCTCTATTTTATGCTTGGCCTCCCCACCGAGACCGATGAGGATATAAAGGGCATCGCCGACCTTGCCATGAAGATAGCGGATATCTATTTCCAGAACAAGGATCGCCCCAAGGGTGCAAGGCTCTCCATATCCATAAGCTGTGCCACATTCGTCCCGAAGCCCTTTACCCCATTCCAGTTCGAGCCGCAGATCACCTATGAGGAGATACGGCATAGGCAGGGGCTACTGCTTGACCTCACAAGGGGCAAGCGCTATATCAGTGTGAGCTACCACAATTACCGCGTGAGCCTGCTCGAAGCAGTGCTTGCAAAGGGTGACAGGCGCGTGGGCAGAGCCATAGAAGAGGCCTGGAGGAATGGCGCAAAGCTCGACGGCTGGGATGAGTATTTCAAGTTCGATACCTGGATGGAAGCCTTTGAGAAAACGGGCATAAATGTGGATCACTACGCCCACAGGAAAGCCTCTTATGAGGAGATAATGCCCTGGGAGCACCTTGATTACATGGTGGACA
Organism: Oscillospiraceae bacterium; assembly: GCA_017394475.1. Classification (GTDB taxonomy): domain Bacteria; phylum Bacillota; class Clostridia; order Oscillospirales; family Ruminococcaceae; genus Huintestinicola. The sequence goes on from JAFPYQ010000475.1 coordinate 1,227, forward strand.
AAAGCTTCTTCATAAGGGAAAACAAGGCAGCCCACAGTGAAAAGACCACCCCGGACTGCCGGACAAGATGCAGCGGCTGCGGCATGAAGGACTGCCCTGTCCACAGTACGCTGCAAAGCAAAGGAATGCCGGAAAATGGATAAAAAAGCGGTAAGGCTGTTCTTTTCCAAAAAGGGCAGAGCGGTATATATATCCCACCTTGACCTTCTGCGGACTATGCAGAGGGCGCTGAAAAGAGCGGGGATACCCGTCTGGTACAGTGAGGGCTTCAATCCGAGGATATACCTCAATTTCCCCCTTGCCCTTTCTGTGGGGACCGATGGCGAACATGAGGCAATGGACTTCTATATCACCGATGAGATATCCTTTGAGCAGATCGTCGATGACCTGAACGCCGTGCTGCCCGAGGGTCTTCACGCTCTGTCAGCGGCAGCGCCTGTGTACCTCAATAAAGAGATCACATCTGCGCGGTATATAGTCAGAGCCGACGGCATCACGGAAGAACAGCTCTGCGCCCTTCTGTCACAGCCTGCCATAGAAGTGCAGAAGCACTCAAAGAAAAAAGGCATGGTGACAGTGGATATCAAGCCCCATGTTAAGGTGACGGATATCATAAAGACAGAAAGCGGCATAATATTCACCCTTGATCTGCCTGCGGGCAATGAGCTCAATCTAAATCCTTCACTGTTTACAGACAAACTCACCGAAGGCTCGGACGGGGAGATAGTGAGCATAACACGCACAAAAATATTCTGCGGGGAAAATGAACTGCGGTAAACAGTCTATCTGACAGCATACCGTGGTCTATTTGCAAAAAGGAGCATACAATGACTGCCTATCTTGACAATGCGGCCACAACTAAGGTCAGCGAATCGGCGTTAAAGGCTGCTGTGACCGCTATGACCGAAAACTACGGCAACCCTTCCTCACTTCACAGGATGGGGCTCAATGCCGAGCTTGCCGTGACAAAGGCGCGCAAGGATATCGCCCTTGCTATGGGTGCAGATCCCGAAAGGATCTTCTTCACATCCGGGGCTACCGAGGCAAACAATACTATCCTGAATGGCATCGCTGCCACCTATGGCAGGCGCAAGAGCACGATAGTCGCATCGTCCATAGAACACCCCGCTGTTGAGGAGGTGCTCAGAGAGCTTGAAAAAAAGGGATACAAGGTAAAGCGCATACCGCCCCGTTCGGACGGCAGGATAAACTTTGCGGAGTTTGCAAGTGCGGTGGACAATGATACCTTCCTTGCCACCTGTATGCTGGTGAACAATGAAACAGGCGCTGTCAATCCCGTGGATGATATCTTTGCAGCGGTGAAGAACAAGAACCCCGACTGTATCACTCATACAGATGCGGTGCAGGGCTTTCTGAAACTGCCGCTGAAGGTCTCCGCCCTTTCCTGCGATCTTATGACCGTGAGCGGTCACAAGGTGCACGCTCCTAAGGGCATCGGCGCTATGTATGTGGGCAGGAATATCCGCCTTGCCCCCTGTTTTTACGGCGGCGGACAGGAAAAGGGCATGCGCAGCGGCACCGAGGCAGTCCCGCTGATAAGCGCATTCGGAGAAGCAGCCGCAGAGCAGCAGAGGAACATCGAAACGGCGTACAAGAACGCCCTCATGCTCAATTCCACACTGAGGAAGTCTCTTGCCCCCCTCGACTACATCACCTTCAATACCGACGAAAAGGTGTCGAGCCCCTATATCGTCAATTTCTCCGTAAAGGGGATACGTTCGGAGATAATGCTCCATTTCCTGGAAAGCAGGAATGTATATGTATCCAGCGGCAGCGCATGTTCAAAAGGCAAGAAGTCAAGAGTCCTCTCTCAGATGAATATGCCCGATGAACTGGCTGATACCGCACTCAGAGTGTCATTTTCAAAAATGTCCTCCTGGGGCGAGATAGAAATGCTCGTCAGTGCCATAAAGGAAGGATATATGACGCTCCAGAAAACAGGCCGATAAGATAATGATAATGAGATAATGAAATGAGGTAATAAAAATGGTTTTTTTGATAGATTACGAGAATGTGACATCCGCAGGGATAGAGGGCATAGATAAGCTCTCCGAGCAGGATTCCGTATATATATTCTACACTGCTGCACAGCAGTCCATCAGCTTTGATATGCACAGAGCCATCCTTGATGCAAAGTGCAAGATATCCTATTTCTCCGTTGCAAACGGCGGAAAGAACGCCCTTGATTTCCAGCTTGCAAGCTTTATAGGCTACCTTGTGGGTCTTTCCGAGGATAAGTCCATCTATGTAGTGAGCGGTGACAAGGGATTCCAGTTCATCTGGAAGTTCTGGGAAAGACAGGGCGTTGAAGGCCTTTCCATCTTCACTGTACCGTCAATCCTCAAGGCACTCAAGCACGACAGGCTCCTTTCCGACTCTGTTTCAAAGCCCCACACCCTTGATGAGCTGGTATTCCAGAGCGTGCCCTCTGTAAAGGAAGAAGCTCCCGCTCCCGTTGAGGAAGCTCCCGCAGAGCCCGTCAAGCCTGCAAGGATAAATGACGAGGAGCTTTTCGCACAGCTTGAAGAGGTGAACAACTTCGCTGCTGTACACGAGGAGGAGAAGAAGGTCTCCGATGACAGCTATCTCCCCGAGGAGCTGCGCCTTTCCTCCAGAACAGAGGAGATACCCGCTCCCGCATCCGAGGAAAAGCCTGCCAAGAAGGTGACAAGAAAGACTGTCACAAGGAAGAGCACTCCCAGAGGAACACGCTCAAAGAGCTCCAAGAAGGATGACAAGTCCGCTGAGGAAGCACAGGCAAAGGCTAACTGATAAGCCTATAAATATGACCCCCGCCATGCGCGGGGGAAATTCATGGAAGTTAGTAAGAATATGAACGATAGAAAAGAGATCATACTCCTCAAAGAGGGAGAGATAGCCCTTAAAGGACTTAACAAGCGCAATTTTGAAGAGGCATTCATGAGAAATCTGCGCCACAGAATGAAGGCCATAGGCGATTTTACTTTCCGCTGCGAACAG
>JAFPYQ010000047.1 GCA_017394475.1 Oscillospiraceae bacterium
CGCCAACCGCACAAGGATAGTGATGATCATGGTGGATAACCTTGATGATCTGCTGTCCGACAGCAAGGAGTCCGACAGGGGCGATGTCATCCGCAGCATAGACCAGCTGGTGGAGGAATTTGCAGAGGCTCACATGGGCATCTTCCGCAAAACAGGCTCGGACAGATACTTCGTTCTCATAAGCGATGAGCAGATAGAAAAGCTCACAGAGGAAAAATTCGTCCCCCTTATCGACAAGGCGCATGAGATAACCGTAGGTGAGAACAGCTTCGTCACACTGTCTGTGGGCATCAGCGATGAAGGCCATCAGCTGGCGGAGGGGGAGCGCGTGGCAAAGCGCGCCCTTGAAATGTCCCAGAGAAGGGGCGGCGACCAGGTCACCATAAAGAGCGGCGAGAACGACTTCAAATTCTTCGGCGGCAACACCGAGGGACGTGAGAAGAACTCCAAGATCAAGGTACGCGAATTTGCCGCAGACCTGCAGGATCTTATGGAAAAATCCGATATGGTGGTCATCATGGGTCACAACAAGAGCGACCTTGATGCCGTGGGCACCGCAGCAGGCCTTGCAGGTGCTGCCCGTACCCTGGGCGTGGACGCCTTTGTCTATGCCGATCAGGACCCGAACAGCCCCGGATTTACCGATGCCATGCCTATCATAGACAGGCTGCGTGCTCACCTTATGAGGGACACCGACCTTTTCATCACCGAGGACGACGCCCTTCTCAAATTCACCGAAAATTCCCTCCTTGTCATCGTGGACACCAGCAACCGCGAAAAGCTGGATTCAAGGTCTCTGTATGAAAGGGCAAAGGCTCTGCACCGCCTGGTGTACATAGATCACCACAGAGAGGCGGAAACAGGCATCGAGGAGCCGCTGATACTGCTCCACGAGCCTACGGCATCCTCCGCGGCGGAGATGGTGACCGAGGTCATCCAGTATTTCTCCCCCGTTCCCGTCATGGAGTCCTACTATGCAGATGCGCTTCTTTCGGGCATCACCCTTGATACCAAGAACTTCTCACAGAAGACCGATGTGCGCACCTTTGAAGCTGCTGCATACCTGAGGAAGATAGGCGCTGATACCATCGCCGTGAAGCAGCTCTTTGCGGATTCCACCGAGACCCAGATAAGCCGCGCAAAATTCATCGCCTCGGCTTATGTATACAAGGAGATCTACGCCATTTCCAAGACAGACGATCCCGATATACACAATATAAACATCGCCGCATCACAGGCGGCTGATACCCTTCTCGGAACAGTGGGCATCAAAGCCAGCTTCGCCATGCTCCCCACAAATAAAGGCGTCAAGATCTCAGCCCGCACCTTTACGGGCAGCGGCATAAACGTCCAGCTCATCATGGAAGGGCTCAAGCGCCCGGGCACATCGGACAGCGGCGGCGGCCACCTCACTATGGCAGCAGCAGAGCTCGTTTCCGTGACCATCCCACAGGCTGAGAAGATGCTCCTTGCAAAAATAGACGAATTAGAGGAAAAACCCGATGAACAGCCACAGCCCGAAGAACAGTCCGATGAGTGATATCCTCGCCGCAAGGGTGGAGCACAGGATATCAGAATACGCTGCGGGCTGCAGGGGGATCGTGTGCGCCCTGTCCGGGGGTGCAGACAGCGTGTCCATGCTGTTTCTGCTGAAGACCGTCCTCCCCCCTCACGATATATCCCTTTCCGCCTGCCATGTGAACCACAACCTGAGGGGTGCGGAAAGCGACAGGGATGAGGAGTTCTGCCGGAAGCTGTGCCAACGCTTAGGAATAGAGTTTTTCAGCGAATCCGTGGATGTTGCGGCACTTGTCAGGAAGACAGGGGCATCCACCGAGGAGGCGGCAAGGGAGCTGCGCTACAAGGCGCTGCTTTCCCATGTGGGAGCTGATATGCTCCTTGCCACCGCCCACAATGCCGATGACAACGCGGAGACCGTGCTTTTCAACATGATACGGGGCACAGGGCTCAGAGGCCTTTGCGGCATCCCCGCCAGAAGGGACAGCATCATCCGCCCCATACTCGATATCAGGCGGGCAGAGGTGGAGGAATACCTGAGTGAGCTGGGGGAGACCTATGTGACGGACTCCACCAATCTCACCGATGATTACAGCCGCAACAGGATACGCCATATCCTGATACCTGCGGCAGAAGGCATAAACAGCGGCGCTGTGGATGCCATAGACCGTCTTGCGGCGATAGTGACGGAGACCGAGGAGTATTTTTCGGAGGTGCTGAGCGGTGTCTCCGGGGATCTGCGCAGATACCCTGCTGCGGTGCGCAAGCGCTTTATCTCCCGCTTTCTGGGTGACAACCACATCCCCGCAGACAACAGGCGGATAAATGAGACAGACAGCTGCATCACAGCGGGGAACGGAAAGATCTGCGTTTCCGACGGCGTATATCTCAGAGTGATGAACGGAGAGCTGTCACTGCAGAAAGATGAGGATATACCCGATATATCCGTAAAGATAGACACACCCCTCACCGGCTTTACAGCAGAGTTAGCAGAATATGACAAAAAAGTGACGATAATTTGTGGAAAAGGTGAGATTTTCCCGCCGCATGGCAAAGTTAATAAAAATTTAACAAACAACGTTCTGGATTGTGGTAAAATAAGGGGTACTGTTTATCTGAGAAACAGGCGGGAGGGAGACCGTATCGCATTTGCGGGACGGGGCTTCCACAAGTCTGTAAGGAAGTATTTCAATGAACTGAAACTGACCGAAAGGGAGCGCAGGACAGCACTTTTCCTGGAGGACAGCACAGGCATCATCTGGAGCGAGTACGGCGGCATCGCCGAAGGTGTCCGCCCGGATGAAAACACCGGGGATGACCGTTATATCCTTATAACCGCAAGCTATGTCCCCCGCCTCTAATGGCAGTTCATGCCATTGAGTGGCATGGGTTCCATATTTCCATTCAGTAGGAGTTCAATCTCCTACTGAATGGAAATGAGCCTGCGGCTCACACTTGCTTGTTAAAAGC
>JAFPYQ010000476.1 GCA_017394475.1 Oscillospiraceae bacterium
GATATTTTTTTCGGGATGCCCATTAAAATGTGTCTATTGCCAGAATTATGAGATATCCTGTGAGATGAAGGGTAAGGATATCACGGTGCAGCGCCTTGCGGAGATAATAAAAGAAACTGCGGACAAGGGTGCGCACAATATAAATTTTGTCACAGGTACCCACTATGTGCCGCAGATCATCGCCGCACTGGACATCTGCAAAAAGGATATCCATATCCCCATCGTGTTCAACTGCGGCGGATATGAGCTGGAAAGCACACTGGAGATGCTAAGGGGATATGTTGATATATTTATCCCCGATTTTAAATATTTCGATCCGCAGATAGCCCTGAAATATTCCAATGCACCGGATTACTTTGAGTATGCTTCAAAGGCGGTGCGAAAAATGGCTGACATGACAGGGGAGCCGCAATTCGATGATAATGGGATCATGAAAAAGGGTGTTATCGTCCGCCACATGATAATACCCCATTGCCGTCACGATTCGGAAAAGATACTTGATTCTCTTTCGGACATGAAGGATGTTATCCTTCTCAGCCTTATGAGCCAGTACACGCCATTTTATAAAGCAAAGGGATACAAGGAGCTTTCCCACAGGTTATCCACCTACGAATACGAAAAAGTCCTCGATACCGCACAGGCGCTGGGCTTCAGAGGCTATATGCAGGAGCGCACCTCCGCCAAAGAGGAATACACTCCCGATTTTGATCTGTGTGGGATATGACAGAATACTTTTGAGCCAACATTTTTATTTACAAAGCACAGATAATTGTTAAAAACGCCAAATTTGAATACCGAACTTGACAATATGCCCGATATGTGATAAAATAATCAACGTTCGGGGCGTAACTCAGTTTGGTAGAGTGCTTGCTTTGGGAGCAAGATGCCGCAGGTTCAAGTCCTGTCGCCCCGACCACAAAAAAGCAGTGATCTTTCGGTGAGGTCGCTGCTTTTTTGATAGATAAAAGCAAAAATTTTTCATTGCTCTTGACATTTGGAGATCAAAGTAGTATAATCATTATTGTAATTCACGTCCGGTATGTGTTATCGGGCATAGGCAACCTTTAAAACGATCCTGTGAGGTCGGCAAGGCGGCAATATAAGGTCTGAGGTGTATCCTCAGGCTCATCGTTGCGTATATCCGCCGGTCTGTACAGGCAAGTACAGACCGGTTTTTTGATATCATGATCATATTGGATGAAAATGCTATAAACAGAGCGCTCACAAGGATCTCTTACGAGATAATCGAGCGTAATAAGGGTACCGAAGGACTGGTACTCGTTGGAATACTTTCAAGGGGCGTTTTCCTTGCCCGCAGGCTTTGCGGCAAGCTGTCCGCCACAGAGGGCACTGAGATCCCCATAGGGGTACTGGATATCACCCATTTCAGGGATGATCTGCGCTCCGACGAAGAGGACAGGACGGATATGCCCTTTGATGTTACGGACAAGACCGTGGTTCTGGTGGACGATGTGCTCTATACAGGGCGAAGTGTCAGGGCTGCGATAGATGCCATAATGAGCAGGGGGCGTCCAAGATCAGTCCAGCTCGCAGTGCTCATAGACAGAGGGCACCGAGAGCTCCCAATAAGACCCGACTATGTGGGAAAAAATCTCCCCACATCCAAGGAAGAAACGGTAAAAGTCCATGTGAAAGAGCATGACGGCTTTGATGATGTGGTCATAACGAAAGATTAGGAGGCTATGATGCGCACACTTTACAAAAACCTCGATATCTATACAGATAAATCACACATAAAGGGTGATATCATCGTAAACGGGGACACCATAGAACGCATCGCGGAGAATATAGATGTTCCCGCAGATACCGTATACGACTGCAAAGGCCTTGCCGCACTGCCGGGACTTTGTGATATACACGTTCATTTCAGGGATCCAGGGCTCACACATAAAGAGGATATCATAACAGGCTGTGCCTCGGCTGCAGCAGGCGGCGTTACAGCAGTATGCTGTATGCCCAACACCTCTCCCGTGTGCGACAATGTGGGAGTTGCCAAATATATGGTGGACAAGGCTGAGGGCACAGGCATAAAGGTCTTCCCAATAGGCTCCGTGACAGTCAATATGGAGGGTAAGGAGCTGTGCGACTATAAGTCATACCATGATTTCGGGATTACTATGATAAGCGATGACGGCAGGCCCGTCGCTAATGCCGAGGTCATGCGCAGGGCCATGGAGGAAGCAAAGAAGAACGATATCTTCATCGCATCCCACTGTGAAGACCTGGATATTGTGAACGGCGGCATAATGAACAAGGGCGAGGTATCCGAAAGCCTCGGAGTAAAGGGCATAGACA
>JAFPYQ010000477.1 GCA_017394475.1 Oscillospiraceae bacterium
ATGATGACAAGGCAGCTGAGGATGATGAGGGCATTTATGAGATAACCTGCCCTTCCTGCGGTGAAAAGCTGTACCTCTCCGATGATGAGATCGAGGAGGGGACTATTGGCTGCCCGCTCTGCGGAGAGCCGCTTGACCTCATACTTGACGATGAAGGCAGCGATAACGCTGACGGCGATAAATAAGCATTACTGCTTTACAATTTAATAGTGTTTTGGGGCGGGGTGAGATTCCCCACCGGCAGTATAGTCTGCGAGGTCCGAAAGGATCATGAATCGGTGAGATTCCGATACCGACGGTCAAAGTCCGGATGGGAAAAACAGGATCAGCGTATTTTTGCGCTGTCCGCATTTGTGCATCATGCCCCGTTTTTACGGGGCATTTTTTTGGAGGTTTTTACTATGAACAACGAACGTGTATCACACATCAGATGGCTCACTATCACCGCTATGATGGGAGCAATGGCAACAGTTCTAATGATGCTCGATTTCTCTGTACCGCTGATGCCGAGCTTCATCAAATTCGACCTTTCCGAGCTGCCCGCCCTCATTTCCTCATTTGCATTGGGGCCGCTTTCGGGCGTGTGCGTGTGCCTTATCAAGAACCTGCTCAATCTCCCCTCATCAGGCACAGGCGGAGTGGGTGAGCTTTCCAACTTCATCCTGGGCTGTGCCTTCGTAGTGCCCGCCGGCATCATCTATCAGCAGAACAAAACAAGGAAACGCGCTATCATAGGCTGCATCGCAGGTGCTGTTTCAATGGCAGTGCTGAGCGTTTTCTCCAACTATTTCATCGTTTACCCCGTATATACCAAGATCATGCCCCTTGATGCCATAATCGGCGCATACAAGGAGATAAACCCCAATGTGAACGGCCTGCTCTCCTGCCTGCTCATGTTCAATCTCCCCTTTACCTTCATAAAGGGCGCATGCAGTGCGGTGATAACCGTTGCGGTATACAAATACATCTCTCCCGTTATCAAGGGGACATACAAAAGCGGCAAGACCGTCAAGGAATAACAGCTAAACAGACAACACTATCGGCAATGCGGTGCATTGCCGATTTTTTCGGCCTTCCGATGTCTGATATTCTGCGGATATTGCCGGGATTCATTAATGATCTCAAAAAAAGATTTAAGAAACAGATAAGAAATTAATATGGAACGGATAAGGACTTTTTCGTTTCTGCGGTGTATAATACTATCATAGGATACAAAAACATCTTCCCTTGTGAAGAATAACAGATACAGGAGAAACAGCCATGGCAGCGATACTTCATACAAAAAAGCTCTGCAAATCCTTTTCAAACGGCGGTCTGCAGCAGCACGTCATAAAAAACCTTGATATAGAGATAAACGAAAAGGACTTCACTATCATCATGGGCGCATCGGGTTCGGGCAAATCCACTCTGCTCTATGCACTTTCCGGGATGGATGCTCCCACACTGGGCGGTGTCTACTTCGGTGATACGGATATCTCAAAGTACACCAACGATCAGCTTGCGGTGTTCCGCCGCGAGAACTGCGGTTTCGTGTTCCAGAGCATATATCTGCTCGAAAACATGACCGTCTTTGACAATGTCATGACAGGCGCCCTTGCGCTGCAGAAGAATTCCCCCGAACTTGTAAGGAAGGCGGAAGAGCTGCTCAAAAAGGTGGGCATCGGTGAAAACCTGTGGAACAAGTACCCCAATCAGCTCTCGGGCGGTGAGTGTCAGAGAGTGGGGATAGTCAGAGCCGTGATAAACGACCCCAAGATAGTATTTGCGGATGAGCCCACAGGTTCGCTGAACTCCGCATCCTCCAGGGATGTGCTGGATATATTCACAGAGATAAACAAAAGCGGACAGAGCATAGTCATGGTCACACATGATCTCAAAACAGCACTGCGCGGCAACAGAGTCATCTATCTGCGTGACGGTGCTGTCATAGGCGAACATAATATGCAGCCCTACGGTATGGATGACAATAAGACACGTCTTGAAGGACTGCAGAGATTCCTCGATGAGATGGGGTGGTAAAATGGAGAGGATACTGAGACTTTCTCTTGCCAATATCAAAAAACACAAAAAGCAGACGGTGCTCCTTGCACTGCTCATCATGCTCTGCATGGCCATAACCTCATCAGCATGTGCAGGCTACTTCGACATGAAGGATATCTTCCCCAGAGTAGCAGAACAGTATGCGGTGCATCAGAACTTCATGAAGATAAACAAGGAGTTCTATGAGCCGGGCTTTATCGATATACTCAAAAGCGACAGCAGAGTCACGGATGTTGAACATATCAATACCCTGTATTCCATGAAGACCAAATACCTCGACAAGACCGGCGAGGAGCGTGCCCTGTATATGGGTATCGTCACTATGGATACCCACCTTCGCATAGAGACCTCCCCCATAGAATCCTCCCTCTCCGAGGAGGAGCGTGCAGCCCTGGAGCATCCCATATACCTGCCCTACGCCGCAAGGGAGTCGCTTCGCTCGAAATTCACCGAGGGCGATAACTTTGATATCGTCGTGGGCTCCAAGCTGTACTCATTCACGGTAGCGGGCTTCTATGAGAGCATATTCCTCCCCGAGACCAACAACGGCTTCCAGATCATAGTTTCCGACAGCGACTATATCACTCTCATGTCCGTGCTCGACTATCAGGATGTACTGCTCTTTGACTGTTCCCCCATAACTGCAGGCGACGATGTGGAGATGGATTTCACAAACACCGTCACCGATCTTCTGGGCAAGGATATCGGATATGAGATAGTCACCTATACATATAATAACTGCGTGAACATGAGCATCATATTCATCGGCATAGTTCTGGCGATCATGATGTTTATGGCAGTGGTCATACTCATAGCTTCGGCGGTCATGATACGCTTCCGCATCACAGGGGATATACACGATCAGATGCAGTCTATCGGCGTGCTCGAAGCCCTTGGCTACACCTCAAAGGACATAAGCCTTTCCTATACTGCAGAATACCTGCTCATAGCCCTTGCCGGCATCATCCCCGGCACAGCGCTTTCATTTGCCATACTCCCCGTGCTCCACTCCCTCGGTCAGAGACTTTCCGATCATCACGGCGCGGTGCACATAGAGCCTGCGGTATTCCTCATCACAGCAGCAGTGATATTTGCCTTTGCAGGGATCATCGCACACATCAGATCGGGTATGGTCAGGAAATACCCTCCCGTACAGGCATTTCGCAAGGGCATAGCTTCCCATCATTTCGGCAAGGATGTCTTCCCGCTCAGAAACACAAAAAGCAGCGTGAACCTGCGCCTCGCCATGAAGGGCTTTGCAGGGAGCATCAGGCACAATATCGGTCTTACAATATGTATAGCTGTTGCAGCGCTTGCGGCTGTTGGAAGCCTTATCATCGCCGATGTCTTTTCCACGGATTTTGAAGTTGCATCCAGAATGACAGGAGTAGAGCTCAGCGATATCAATATCACCACCGCAGACTATACCGATACCGAGGAGCTTGCGGAGAATATCAGGCATATACCCGGTGTAAAAAGAGTGATAGTAGGCTCGTTTTCCATAGATCTGACACACGCAAAGATGCTGTACACCTATGACCGTTCCGAACTCATGACCCCCATATCCTATGCCGATTTCGGCGTTCTCGAAAAACTGACGGCTTCCGAGGGCACTCTCCCGGTGCATGACAATGAAGTGGCGGTATCGAGGATGTTTGCCTCGGAGCACGGCCTTAAACCGGGAGACACTCTTACCGTTGAACGAAACAGGGTAAAAAAGAATTATATCGTAACAGGCTTTGTCCCCTCCATAACAAACAACGGCCGCAATATCTATATCACCCATGAGGGCTTCCGCAGGATAGACCCCACATTCACCCCTCATGCGATAGATGTGTTCCTTGAAGATGGTGCAGATAAGCAGGAGATAAAGTCCGTCATACTTGACACCTACGGCAAGACCATCTCCGACACAAGAAAGGCAGATGCCTCGGGCAATACCGCTGAGGAAAGGATACGCGCCGTAGCCGAGCAGAAAATGGCAGAGATGCTCGCAAACTACGATGTCACCCATGCGGAATACGCAGTTCAGATAGGCGACACTGTGATAGCAGGCAGCAGCGGCGGATTTATGATAAAGGACTGCAGCGACCTGCAGGAGGTAATGCAGACACAGATAGGCGGCATGTTCTCCGCAATAAGCATGTCAGCATGGGCATTCCTCGCTGTGGCTGCCATCGTAGCAGCAGTCATCATCGTGAACCTTATGGAACAGACCATCAGAAGGCAGCGCAGGGATCTGAGCATAATGATGTCCGTGGGCTACACCTCAAATGACCTTATGCTGCAGCTCGCCCTCAGGATACTGCCTGCTGTGGTGATAGCAGTCATACTCGGCACTGTCGGCGGGATCATCATATACCGGACAGTAATGGCCGTGGTATTCGGCACAGCAGTAATGAATTTCCCGCTCCTCATAACAGCGGATGTGCTCATGATCGCCTTCTGCTTTGTATGCGGATATCTCGGAGCTCACAGGATAAAGACCATCTCCGTAACGGAGCTTATGACCGAATGAGAGGTAAATATGGATAAGAAGATACTTGCTGCCGTTGCAGCGATAGTTATGATGACAGCCGTTCCCTGCGGGGCTGAAAATGCGGATGCGGCAAAGCCCGCAGCCCCCTCGCTGCAGACCGTCAGTGAGAATGCCGAGACCGTTTCTGCGGTAGGCTCCGTGAGCAAGGTGTTCTGCACCGTTTGCGCCCTGCAGCTTTCAGAACAGGGACTGCTGGATATAGATGCCCCCGTCACCGACTATGTCCCCGAATTTACCATGCAGGATGAGCGATACAAGGACATCACCGTGCGTATGCTCATGAACCATTCATCGGGACTTGAAGGCAATGTATTCGGCGATATGATAGTCTATGATGAGGCAACAACAGAGTATCACGACACATTCCTTG
>JAFPYQ010000048.1 GCA_017394475.1 Oscillospiraceae bacterium
CAAGCTTGTCGAATATGCGCTTATTAAGTTTCAGCAGCAGCGACAGGATAAATATAAGTACCCCGATACCTACTGCAAATACTATCCCTATGACAAGCATCCCCAGCAGCAGTTCTTGCGGTGAATCAGCAAACGATTGCATAAAATCCGGGAGGAATGGTTTGATATTTTCCATTTATATCTCCTGTCCCGAAGATCATGCTGCAGGATCGAGCACGCTGTAAAAGCTGTCGATATTCTGTTCAGGCAGAGATACCTTTTTCCAGTCTTCATTCTGGAAACCTGTTATCTCCAGACTATTGGCATATACATAGTTTGCGATTATATGAGACATTGTCTCGTTTTCAAGATCATAGTCAGCAAATGACTTTCTGAACACATCAGCATATTCGTCAAAAATCTCATCTACTGAACTGAATTCGGGATCTTCCTTCACATCGAGTTTTTCAAAATCGGTGACCTCATATCCCTCATCGGTTGTCTTTATATGCAGGCAGCCCCAGAAGCCGTCCGTAGTTTTGATGTCAAGGCAGTCACCGTTCAGGTCATAGCCTTTTACGAGGAAGTTGCCATAGAGCCTTATATCTTCCCTGTCGTCATCATTTTCACCGATTATTACGGGGCAGGGAATGCACACATCATTATCTGCACAGGATGCACCGAATTCATTTTTCAGATAGTCATAGACAATGGTGTAGAAAAGTTCGGGGCCGGGGTATTCATATTCGGGGAGGGCCTTTTCCTTCATGGCATCGAGCCTGTACTTGTATTCCTCATAGAGCTTTGTGTAGTTGTCAAGACCCACACCAGGATCTTTGACAACGCCCTCGGCATAGATAGTAGTCCAGTCATTTTTCATGGAAACGGGTATCCAGTTGTGCTCGCCGCAGAGCTCTACCATCTTTTCTGCCTTGGATATCTTGCCGTATTCCCTGTCAAGGTCATCACAGCACAGCATGAACGCAAGGCTCCTGTACTTTGGATTGGTGAGGGTGTAGTCTGCCATGCTCTGGTCGCCGGTGGTATTGCCGAATGAGAGTACAGGGTGTATGCCTATCTCTCTCTCGATAGCGGAGACCTTGTTCATTTTCAGGTTCTTGATGATGAAATCGCCGCCCGTAATAAGCCTGTCATCCTGTGTGAACTGGTATTTGAGGCCATCGGTGTCGCCCTGACCTGTGGCAACAAGAGTCTCATCGGAGCCGATGATCCTGTTCACGGGCAGAGGGAGAGTGTTCCTGAGGCCGCCTCTTGTGATTATTCTGTCGGTACCGCTCACTACATAGGAGGTAAAGCCATATTCATCGAGCACATCAAGTATCTCGAGCATAGGGAGATAGAGTGACTCTCCCCTTGTCATGCCGTCATATCCGGGAGCGGGCTGGGAGCCGAACTTCTCCACATAATCCTCAAATTCCCGCAGAGTCATTCCCGCAAAGGATGATGCGATGCATCTGCCGTGATCCACATCCATGTTTTCGGGATATTCTCCGTCCTGTATCCACTGGAGTATCTTAGCACAGGTATCCAGCTCATAATCGGAGGCCTTGTCCGTGTAATCGGGGTCTTCGAGCACCCTGTAGAGCAGCAGGCAGTGATCGAAATAGCAGGGATTGGTCTCGCTGAAAAGGGTGCCGTCCAGGTCGAAAACAGCTATCCTGTCATGCTCGGGGATAAAGTTGGGGCTGTTTTCATCGGTGACATCCTTGACATATTCGGAAAGCTGCTGCTTTGCCAGCGCACTGTCATTCCAGTGAGCGAGTATCTCCTCGGGAGACAGGCGCTCTGCAGGCTGCTCCGCAGCAGTTACCTGTTCTGATGCGGCAGGCTCTGTCTGTGCCGGTGCGGTGCTTGCCGCCGCCAGCTCCTTCTCATAGTTCTCGTTTGACTGCACAAGCTGTTCGTTCTCATCTGCCAGTTTCTTTGCCTTGTTGACGCTTCCCGCAAATAATCCTATGAACAGCAGAAGCAGAACTCCTGCAGCTATTGCTGCGATCTTCCATGCCATGCCCTTATCGGGGCTATTCTTTTTTTCTTCCATAGATCTTACTCCTTAATCAGACATCACGATACCGATCTTCAAGATCATTAACGGTAGCAGATAATATAATAATACCATATTTTAACAAAAAATACAATAGTTTTTGATAAAAAATGATATGGTATGACAACGCCTACGGTAATGGATGAGATAACAAGAGCAGTTCTTTTAGGAAATGTGATGTTTATTATGAAAAAAATATCAGCGACTTAAACAGCGGGTTTTACCCGATTGAAAAATTTTGACGGATGTGGTAAAATAGGGATATCATTTGTCGGAAATATCAGAAGCATAATGTGACGGAGGAAATATGGAATACGGAACCAATCCCATCATCGGCATGGACTGCCCCGACCCCGATGTGATACGCGTAGGCGATACCTACTATATGATAAACACCACTATGCACTTCTTCCCCGGCGGGCAGATACTCAGATCCTATGACCTGATACACTGGGAGATATGCAGCTATGTATTCGATCACCTGGAGCATACCGCGGGTGAACGGCTCGAAGGCGGTAATACCATATACGGCCATGGGATGTGGGCAGCGAGCCTGCGTTACCATGAGGGCAGGTTCTATGTGGTGTTCATAGCCCATGAGTGGGACAAGACATTTCTGTTTACCGCAAACAGCATCGAAGGTCCATGGAAGAAAAGCTATATCGAAGGGATATATCACGACCCGTCTCTCCTATTCGATGATGACGGCAGAGTGTATATCGTCTATGGAAATACAGATATCCGCCTCACAGAGCTCTGTGCTGATCTTTCCAAACCGAAAAAAGGCGGTATCGACCGCATCATCATCCGAGACGCTCCTGCAGCGTTCTTGGGCTATGAGGGCTCACATCTCTATAAGATAAACGGAAAATATGTCCTTTTCCTCATACATTCCAAGCCGTGGAAATGGCACAGGACACAGAGCTGCTTTGTCACGGATGACCTGTGCGGAGTATGGGCCGGCGGAGATGTGCTGATGGCCGATCTTGACGGACTTGACAGCGGCTCTGCACAGGGCGGTGTGGTGGATACCCCCGAAGGGAAATGGTTCTCCATAGTCTTTCAGGACAGGGGCGCTGCAGGAAGGATACCCGTGCTCATCCCCATAACATGGAATGAGAACGGCTATCCTGTATACGGTGAGGTCACAAAGGAAATTTTTTGTGAGAGCACCCGCCCCGGGTATACCTGCGCACCATTGTACAGTGATGATGATTTCACAGCTCCAAAGCTCTCTGATGTGTGGCAGTTCTGTCACGAGCCCCATACCGGGCTTTATGAAACAGGGAACGGGTATTACAGCATCGTGACGGATAAGCTGAGCCCCTCCATCGAATATGCGCGGAACACCATCACACAGAGGACTGTCCTCCCCGACTGCTCCGCTGAGATCACCGTGGATGCATCCTCCATAAAAAGCGGCGATGTGGCAGGTCTGTGCCTGCTCATCGGCAGCTATGGGCTCATCGGCATGACCAAAGAAAACGGACAGTATTTCCTTGTGATGAAGGCAAGAGAGACCGGAAAAGCGGCAGAGACCGAACAAGCAAGGATACCGCTGACAAGCGCCACAGTAAGGCTCCGTGCGGATGTGAAGTTTACGGGGATGGAAGGAAAAGTTGTATTCAGCTATGAGGATAATGGTGTGTTCAGACCGCTGGGGACAGCTCATACCATGCGCTTTGCCCTGGATCACTTCACAGGCTGCCGTTTCGGACTGTTTATGTACTCAGAAAAAGAATACGGCGGAAAAGCGCATTTCAGCGGTTTCAGATATCTCACATCGCAGGAACAGAAAACATGATCAAAAGGGCAGCC
>JAFPYQ010000049.1 GCA_017394475.1 Oscillospiraceae bacterium
AGGGCGAAACGTGCACAAACTCAGGACAAGGCACAGGAGGGATTGGAAGATATCATAGAGGGTTCGACGTCCGAAACGGCAAAAAAAGATGCCCTGAAGATCGCAGAGAGACTGGCAAATACGATCAAGGCGGAGGGGGATATCGAAGCGGAGATCAAAACAAAGGGCTTTGCGGAATGTCTTGTGATGATAAACAACGGAAGCTGTACGGTGATCGTGGCAAAGGGCAATCTGAATGAGGCAACGGCTGTTACGATAAAGGATATTGTCGTCAGACAGGCAGGCATTGAATTTGACAGGATAACGGTTACAGAAATATGACAAAAAGTGTGTCAGGATACTATCCTGACATTTTTTTGTTGGTTTTGTATAAGCAGGATCAATGAAAAGAAAAATGGAATGTCAATACTTACAAGTAAACGGATACAAAATTGTAACAAATGCGGAAAAATCGGGAAACAACTTGAAATTCTTATATCAAAGAGTTATCATAATATACGGAATATTAAAGAGGGGAGTTTTACCAATGAATCATTTAAAGAAAATCATAGCTGCACTGCTTTGCAGTGTGGTGATATCCGCACCGATGGCAGCTATGAACGCACAAGCTGCAACATTTGCAGAAATCAATGTCGATAAAGTATTTATCAATCAGAAAACGGAATATACCTGTACACTTGCTTCTAATGTCATGATGCTCAGGAGAGCAGCGATACTTCTGGGCGATCCGAACTGGATGAATATTACAGAAGATAAGTGCCGTTATGACAGCAGTGTGAGCAGCGGTATGTGGGCAGGCGGAATGGTATGGGATTACGTTTTCTATGGAACGACCAAAAACGTGACGGTATCCAATCCGAGAGTGGATCAGCTCACCGGTGATACGAGCAGGAGCGGCAGAAAGAAGCTGTTTATTCAGATACTGAAGGATCATCCCGAAGGAGTGGTCATTTACAGCTACAGCAATCCCATGCACGCCATCCTGCTGACAGATTATGATGCCGACACGGATACATTTTATTGTTCCGATCCCAATATAGGAACACCGACCAAAAGAGTGCCAATGTCACAGTCGAATGTGAATATCTATAATGTGACATCTGTCTGGTGGATCGTAAGCCCTGAACTGCATTTTACAAAAGGCTCGACTTCAACGAGCGGTACAGTCAGGGAACAGACAATATCCGATCTGAATGAGACATGGAAGGTGACGGATGAGGCAGGTTTGCGTCTCAGGGAGAATCACGGAACGCAGTATGAGCAGATCGGCTATGTCCCGTACGGCTCAGTCGTGAAGGTGACCAAGAGACGCATCAGCGGCGGCTACAATTGGGGATATGTGAATTACAAGTCGCAGAACGGCTGGATTGCCCTTGACTATGCGACTAAAATAGAGGACAGCAAGCCCGAAGTCAAAGAGGAACCCAAAAACGAAGTGCAGACGAAATCGGAAGATACGCACAATGTCTTTGATAATGTGTCTTCGGTCAGTGCAGACGAGATCATTCTGGGGGAGAAGATCATGTTCAGGGGAGCAGCCGAAAACGGTACAGCACCGTATACATATGCTTATTATTATAAGAGGTCATACAGTAATACGTGGACAACGGTGAAGAATTTCAGTGACAGCAGGTCGGAAACGGTCGAGCCGCTGACAGCAACGGCATATGATGTCTGTGTCAAGATAAAGGATGCCAACGGCAATCTGGAAAAGAAATATATGACATTCAGTGTCAGGAAGCCTTTGACGAACAAGTCATCTGCCGTGAACAGTGCCGCCTATCTGGGAGATGAGATCAGTCTGAAGGGCAAGGCATCGGGCGGTATCGGTGCATATCAGTATGCA
>JAFPYQ010000050.1 GCA_017394475.1 Oscillospiraceae bacterium
CGGGCAACTGCCTGATTACCTAACATCAATCGGGACATATTTCTCCTCCATACTTGAAAACATAGATAATTTATTATACCACATCAGAATCAAAAATGCAAGCTAATTTTTGTTCAAGCGGGCTGAACCTGCATCATCCTTGTTTTTGCCTGCTGTACATATTGTTTTGGGAAACGCTGAATTAATTAAAAAAATATGGGGTATAGAGGCGGATGCGTTTCAGGCATCCGATCCCCGCATTATGCAGCAAAGTTCCGCCGTCTTACAAACAGGCTATCAAAGAAAAACGGATAAAAATCCAAAGAAATCTCCAAAGAAAAACGCCGACAGAATGATTCGGATATTGATAAGAGCAAAACCCCCCATTCAGAGCCTTTTGGATATTAAAAATGGTCCGACAGACCGAACGGATGAGATCGGGAAAGGGACTGTTATGACATCAAGGGCACAACTTTTGGGACTTTCCGGGGGGCTTATTTCAGGACGCGTCGGAAATCTTTTTCCGACGAACCTATTTCTCCGTAAGGAGAAATAGGTAGATCATCTGATTTTGTATGTGTACGTGTACTTGTCTTTGTACTTGTATTTGTATTTGCAGCGTCCGACGAAGTCAACTGTGACCATGTGATCTTCCTCTTCTGGTCATTGGATGTACAGGCAGTATGCATCAAGTATATCAAAACCAGCGATCTATTAAGATGAAAACAAGATGGAAACGCAAAATTTCATGAATATGCAAATATTTTACATATAGCTCAGTATACACTGTGATAATTATGACTTCACCACTGCAGACGGGAAAGTCATACGGAACAAAGACAAGGTAAAATGTACTATTATGGTTTATTCAGCGTTTCCTTTTCAAATTGATGTACTTTTTTCACGCTTTTGTGTTTCGCCTGCAAAATGTACGGACACGGTGCCCGATACCTTTATGTATCTCACATATACCTGTGAAACATCCCATTGTAAATGAACAACTGCCTCCGGACATAAAAACGTCGGGAGGCAGTGTACACTTGTGAGACGGATAACAGAACGTTTACAGCCTCGGATCAACGGGTTCGCTCTCGAAGGCAAGAACACCGAAGGAACACTCATGCACCCTGTAAAGGGGTTCGCCTTTAACGAATCTGTTAAGTGATTCCATTCCCAGTGAGAATTCTTTCAGGGCAAGGGTGCGTTTCCTGTTCAGCGACCTTACTTTGAGCCTTTTCAGATGATCTTCTTCAAGGTACTGTGCTCCGTAGATTATCCTCAGATATTCCCGGCCTCTGCATTTCACTGCAGGCTGGAGCAGTTTTATGCCTTGCTTTGCTGTAAAGTATTCGGGCTTTACGACCATTCCTTCCCCGCCGCTGCCTGTGAGTTCGAGCCACCAGTCCACAGCTTTTTTCACGCTTTCCTCATTCCCGGTATCCACGCAGATATAGGGAGTTTCCATAAATATAACATCGGTGCCTGTGATGTATTTTCTTATATTTTCCATGTGCCACGTGTGCTTTTTATCTGAAAATACATTCCCTTCACAGGCAAGGATGTGGAACGGTGCGATGCGCAGGTCATCTATACTGTTTATGGTCCAGCAGTATTCACGGTAAGCATCCCTGTATCGGGTAAGATCATCCAGCCTTGAACGGTATATCCCGAGCAGATCCGACGGATCCACATTCTGTCCCGAAGCGGTCTTTTCCACTTCAAAGGCGTTGTTTTTACGCGCACATACCTTTTCAAGGGCGGATACTGCGGCGGAGAGCCCTCG
Organism: Oscillospiraceae bacterium; assembly: GCA_017394475.1. GTDB lineage: Bacteria > Bacillota > Clostridia > Oscillospirales > Ruminococcaceae > Huintestinicola. The sequence continues at coordinate 1,763 of JAFPYQ010000050.1, forward strand.
TATGCCTGCATTTCCCGTGGGAGCATACTGCGAACGGATGAGCCCCTGAGCCTTTTCCGACCAGGGCATGAGTTCCGTATCAAGGCACACCCAGTCTGTTTCAAAGTCATCCCAGAAGCCGTTTTTTGTGAGAACTGCATCGAGCCTGTCAAGGAGCGCGTTCTGCAGATCTGTATCATAAAAGAACTGTCTGCCCGTTCTTGTGTATATTATTCCTCTTGTGCCGTCGGTTATGCCGAAGCGGTCTTCTGCTGCCTGCACACTTCTACAGAGAACTATGACAGCCCTGGACCCCATGTGTTTCTTTTCGCAGACCACATTGCGTATCTCTCTGCTCCTGTAGTATTCAAACGCCTGCAGAGGATGCTCCAGGAAGCCGTCCAGAGGGCTTGTTTCACAGGGTGACATGGTGGGCGGCAGATATATCAGCCAGTGAGGGTCTGCTGCAAAGCGGGACATAGTCTCAAGGGCTGCCGCTGCATTGTTCTCATGCACGCTTATGGAAGGGATAAGCTCCGTTTCGATATGCAGGCTCTTGTTTATGTCCCCTATGGAGAGCATATCCCCCATAGATGTGTCCACAGCGTCCTCTATGGGCTTTACGGGTTCGTAGTATTGTTTCAGTGCCGCAACATCCACTATCTCTTTTTCCGGCCAGCGCAGGGCGGTGAGCTTTCCGCCGAATACACATCCCGTATCGATGCAGTAGGTATTGTTCACCCGCTTTACATCCACACCGGCTACATGGCCGTATACGATAGTTGCATTTCCTCTGCTTTCCGTCGCCCAGTCAAGTCTTACCGGCAGGCCGTAGGAATCTGTTTCTCCCGTCACTTCGCCGTAGAGGCAGAAATCGCGCACCCGTGCGGAACCTCTGCCGATATATTTCTGCTTTATGCCTGCATGGGCTATGACGAGCTTTCCGTCATCGAGCACATAGTGGCTGATGAGCCCGTCTATGAATGAAGCTGCTTCTGCTTTGAACCCATCTCCCCTGCTCTCTATATCGGCAATAGTTTTGTCTATGCCGTGAGTCATGGAGATATTCTTTCCCCTCAGGTATTTTAGCAGCTTTACATCATGGTTTCCGGGAACGGCTATGGCATTGCCTGTTCTGCACATATCCATGACCAGGCGGAGAACATCCGCACTGCGGTCTCCTCTGTCACAAAAGTCACCCAGGAAAGCAGCCTTCCTGCCCTGCGGATGTGAATAGATGCCATCCTTCTTTTCATAGCCCAGCTTGTCAAGGAGCAGTTCCAACTCATCGCAGCAGCCGTGGATATCGCCTATGATATCAAAAGGTCCGTGTTCATCCTTTTTATCGTTCCACAGCTTTGTGCGGATTATTTCCGTATTTTCAAGCTGTTCAAGGGAGTTTATCACATAAACAAAGCGGAAGCCTTCACGTTTGAGCCCCTTTATGCTGCGTTTGAGCTCGCGGCAGTGGCGTGATATCACGCTTTCAGGGAAATCCCTGTCGGTGCGGGCTCTGTGCCTTTCCTTCAGAGTATCCTCCGGGATATTGAGGACGATAGCCGCAGTGTGGACATCCTCCTCTTTTGCCAGATCAAGTATCTGCTGCCTTGCGCTTTTCTGTATATTCGTTGCATCTATGACTGTAAGGCGCATATTGTCAAGCCGCTTTCTGGCTGCAAAGTACAGCAGGTCGAAGGCATCCGCCGATACAGTCTGGTCATTTTCGTCATCGCCCACCATGCCCCTGAAAAAGTCCGATGACAGGACTTCCGTGGGCTTGAAATGCTTTGCGGCAAAGCTGGTCTTACCCGATGATGTGGCGCCCACAAGGGCCACAAGGCAGAACTCGGGTATCTCTATCCTGTATTTATCCATTCTCAATCTCCCTCCTTTTAGAAGCCCGCTTTTGTGAATACTGCCATCTGTGTAGGCGTGCCGTATTTCTCGTCAACATCACCGATACCTCGCAATTCGCAGGTATAGCCGAATTTGGAGCATATATGCTCTGTCCACTCCCTGAATTCAGCTCGGGTCCATTCAAAGCGATGATCTCCGTGCCTGAGGTCGTTTTCCTCCATGTGCTCGTAGTTTACGTTGTATTCTCTGTTGGGCGTGGTCAGTATCACCGTATGGGGTGCCGCGAATTCAAACACATTCCTTTCAAAGGAAGGGATACGCATGGGATCTATATGCTCTATGACTTCCACCACACATACGCAGTCAAAGCCTTCAAAACGTTTGTCCTTATATGTAAGGGAGCCCTGTATCAGCTCCAGCTTATTTTTCCTGTGTTCATTCATCCTGTCGAGATGGAGCCTTTTTGCAGCCTTTTCAAGGACGCTCACAGATACGTCACAGGCGGTTATTCTCCTTATCTGCTGTTCATTCAGCAGAAGTGATGTAAGGCGGCATTCTCCGCAGCCCAGATCCAGAACGGAGGCGGCGCCGCTTTCGAGCACCGCATCTCTCACGGTCTCCATACGCTGAGTATTGAGGGGTGTGTGTATTTCTTTTGTCTGCGGTTCAACGGAGGTATCATCGATGATATTGTCATCCGTGTTCTCTTCATTTTCGTATGAGAGCAGTATATCCAGAGCCTTGCGGGCATAGCTTTTCTTTACAGCAAAATACCGCCTTGCGATCTTTTCCTTATAGGGGTGATCTTCAAGCCAGCCCTTTCCATGGTCAAGGAGCTTCTTTATCTCATCCTCATCGGTGAAATAATGCTTCTGTTTGTCAAATACGGGAATAAGTACATATATATGATTGAGCAGCTCGGAAAGCTTTACTTTCCCGCTGATGTTGAGATCGATATACGGCGATGAGCCCCATTCGGGGAATCTGTCATCAAGCACGCCGCGCTTCGTTTCAACGGTATAGCCCAGCGGTCCGAAAAGCTCATGGGCAAGTTCTTCGTCTCCGTTGTCTCTCAGTGCATAGATACA
>JAFPYQ010000051.1 GCA_017394475.1 Oscillospiraceae bacterium
GCAATGGATGGATATATCCTCACCGACAGGCTGCGTCCCCGTCAGTTCTCCGAGCTTGCCGGTATAGATTATGAGGTGGCAGAGCTTCTCTACGCCGCTTATGCCATAAATGACGAGAATTACGGTGAGGTGGTGAACGGCCTTTCATCCTATTCCGTTCCGCTGATAGATATGTTGTTCTTCACCTGTGACGAAGTGGATAAGGGCTATGTTGATCTGGATCCCGAGCTTGTGGAAAAGCTCGCCGACCTGCGCTCCACCCTTGACCGTGCTGTATTGCAGCTGAGAAGCGATGAATACACCAGGATACTCATCTATCTCGATCTTCCCGAGGAAGGGGAGGAGACCTTCACATTCCTTGATACCATCCACAAGGAGGCTGAGAGATACTATCCCGGGGACAAGATATTCTGCGTGGGCAATTCCACCTCAGACCGCGATCTTTCCAGCTCCTTCGCCAATGATAATCTGCTGATAAGCATTCTTTCCGCACTGTTCGTCATCGTGATACTGCTGTTCACCTTCAAGTCCGCAGGGCTGCCCGTGCTGCTGATAGCGGTCATCCAGGGCTCTATCTGGATAAACTTCTCTTTCCCGTATCTGCAGCATCAGCCGCTGTTCTTCCTTTCCTACCTTATCATCAACTCCATACAGATGGGTGCCAACATCGACTATGCCATCGTCATCTCATCGAGATATATGGATCTCAAGGAGCGCAGGAAGAACAAGAAGAAGGTCATCATAGACACACTTAATCAGTCATTCCCCACTATCATCACATCGGGTACCATACTTGCATCCGCAGGCGTGCTCATAGGACAGCTTTCCACCGACGGCACCATATCCTCCATAGGCGTTTGCCTGGGGCGAGGTACTATAATCTCCATGATACTGGTAATGGCGGTACTGCCGCAGATAATGCTGGTGGGCAGCCACCTTATAGACCTTACATCCTTTACTATCAAGACCCGTGAGAGGACAGTAGTATCCTCCGGCAGACTGGCTGTTTCGGGCATGGTACACGGCTTTGTCAACGGCCGTGTGGGCGGCATACTCAATGGTGTCATAACAGGTGATGTGGATCTGAGGATCGACCAGAAGAACGTTGACGAGGAAGACGAGGTAAATGAAGAAGAGGAGGGGCATGAATGATGAAACGTTTTTTCTGCATTATTTCTGCACTTCTGATAACGATAACCTGCCTCACTCCTGCGGTATATGCTGTACAGACCGCGGATGCACCCCGGGAGATACATATAGGCACCGCAAAGCAGTTCGCGGAAGAGGCCAGGAGATGCACTCTTGATGAATATTCACAGGGCAGGACTTTCATCCTTGACAGGGATATAATCTTTGCTCCCGATGAATTCGTACCCTTCCCGTCTATGGGCGGCGTTTTCGACGGCGGCGGCCACAGTATCGCAGGCATCACGATAAAAAGCGATATGTCCTCCGCGGGAGTTTTCAGGTATATCGAAAGATCGGGTCAGGTAAAGGACCTGAATGTCAGCGGACGCATCGTCATAGGGGGCAGCGGCAGAGATACAGGGGGCATCGCGGGCGTCAACCGCGGCAATGTCATCAACTGCACTTTCACCGGTACCGTCCGCGGAACAGAGAACACGGGCGGGATCGCAGGTACCAATGAGGGGTATATCGGCTCCTGCACCACAGACGGCTCCGTAGAGGGGGAGCACGCCGCAGGCGGCATAGCCGGCTGCAATACAGGGCTTATAGTCAAGTGTGAGAACAAGGCCAGGATAAACACCGAGGAGGAGGATATCTCCATCGGCATAGACGATCTATCCGAATTCAGCGTGACAAATATCGTATCCCCGGAAAAGCTCACCGCAGCCACGGATATCGGCGGCATTGCGGGAACATCGGAAAAGACCATCATCAGCTGCATCAACCGCGGCGATGTGGGCTATCCCCATTCGGGCTACAACATAGGCGGCATCGCTGGGCGGCAGTCGGGCTATATCAGCGGCTGTGAGAATTACGGCACTATCCTCGGCAGAAAGGATATCGGCGGCATCGTAGGCCAGTCCGAGCCCTATCTGTCACTGTTCGTATCGGCTGAGAACGTGGATGAGCTGAGGAGCGAGCTCAAAGGCCTCACAAAGGAGCTGGACACCACTCTTGACGATGTCCGTGCCAACAAGAATGCACTGGGTGAAAAGGGCGATGATCTTATCGCATCCCTGGACGCTCTTAAGGATATGAGCCATGAGTACCTCAATGATATGGACACCATAGTCAACGACAATGTATCCACCATCAACGAGCTTTCGACCCGTGTATCCGACCTTATAACCATGACGGAGCCCGTCACCGCAAAGCTGTCCGAGGCGGCAGCGGACTACAAGAAGGCCATAGATGA
>JAFPYQ010000006.1 GCA_017394475.1 Oscillospiraceae bacterium
ATATTGTTGACAGGGTCGCCGTCAAGCTCTACATAGCTTATATGGCCGCCGTTAGTCAGTGCATGATAGGGTGCTTCGATCTTTATCTTGTCAAAAGCATTTATCTTGTAGTAAACAGGCACATGGAATGAATTTGTGTAGTAATTCCTGTCGGTAACGCCCTCTATATCGCCGAATTTTTCCCTATCAAGGCGGACAAAGCGTCCCGAAAGTCCCTCAGCGGGTGTGGCGATTATGGAGAAGTTGAGTCCTGTGCGGATACATTCTTCATCCATGCGCTTCCTCATTCTGCCGATTATCTCAAGGCCCAGTCTCTGCGCCTCTTCATCCTCGCCGTGGTGCTTGCCTATAAGCGCTTTAAGGCACTCTGCAAGGCCTATGAATCCTATGGTGAGAGTACCGTGCTTGAACACCTCGCCCACAGTATCATCGGGTCCTAATTTTTCACTGTCTATCCATATTCCCTGCCCCATAAGGAACGGGAAATTGCGGACAGTCTTCTGGGACTGTATCTTGAAACGGTGGAGCAGCTGCCTTACAACAAGATCCATCATCTCTTCAAGTCCGTCGAAGAATTTGCCCACATTATGATCTGCCTTTATGGCAAGCCTCGGGAGATTTATAGAGGTGAAGGAAAGGTTTCCTCTGCCTGTAACGATCTCCTTGGTGGGATCGTAATGATTAGCCATTACCCTTGTACGGCAGCCCATGTAAGCGACTTCCGTGTTATAATCGCCCTTCTTGTAATAGGGAAGGTTGAAAGGCGCATCTATGAAGGAAAAGTTGGGGAACAGTCTCTTGGCGGAAACTCTGCAGGCGAGCCTGAAAAGATCGTAGTTGGGATCGCCGGGCTCGTAGTTTATCCCCTCTTTTATCTTGAAAATATGGATGGGGAATATAGGTGTCTCACCATTTCCGAGGCCTGCCTCCTGGGCAAGGAGAACGTTCTTGATGACCATGCGCCCTTCGCTGGAGGTGTCAAGCCCGTAGTTTATGGACGAGAAAGGCACCTGTGCACCTGCGCGGCTGTTCATGGTGTTCAGGTTGTGGATAAGTGCCTCCATAGCCTGATAGGTAGCACGTTCAGCTTCCTTGGCAGTGTTCTTTGCGGTGTATTCCTGTATCCTCTCTGCAACAGGCTCCTCGACATAATCGAGCAGCATGATCTTTTCAGCCTCGCGGTAACCGTTATCGTTGTCAAGAACGGGGTATATCCCCTTTTCATCCAATATCTTCCTGGCGATATCCTCGGCGATCTCGGTGCCGCTGTCAAGCATTCCGATCATCTCGAGGCATCTTGCGATATTGTAGACATAGCGCCTTTTGTAAGTCTTCCTGACACCGTCCACCATAGCGTAGTCAAAATTGGGTATGCTCTGGCCGCCGTGCTGGTCGTTCTGATTGGACTGTATCGCGATGCATGCCAGGGCAGCATAGCTGGATATATCATTGGGTTCCCTGAGGTAACCGTGACCTGTGGAGAAACCGCCCCTGAACAGCTTTATCAGATCTATCTGGCAGCAGGTGGATGTAAGTGTATAATAGTCAAGGTCATGGATATGTATGTCACCCTCACGATGAGCGCGGGCTACATCGGGATCGAGTATATACATCTCGTAGAACTGCTTGGCACCTTCCGAGCCGTATTTGAGCATGGTACCCATAGCGGTGTCGCCGTTGATGTTGGCGTTCTCGCGCTTGATATCGCTCTGCTTTGCGGATTTGAAGGTAAGGTCCTCATATATCTTCATGAGACGGGTGTTCATCTCACGGACCCTTGTCCTGTCAGAACGGTAGAGGATGTATGCCTTTGCAGTACTTGCGTGGCCTTCTTCTATGAGCACCTTCTCCACAGCATCCTGCACCTGCTCGACTGTAGGAACAGCCTGTCTGCCGTACTGATCCTCACACAGATCGCAGACCTTTACAGCAAGCTCCGAAGCGGTCTCATAATCGCTTCCGCCCACCGCCTGTGCAGCCTTGTATATGGCTCTGGTGATCTTTTCGATATTGAATGTATCTTTTCTTCCGTCCCTTTTGATTATATGGGTTATCATTTCAACATGACCTCTGTTTTCGCAACTGATCTTATGAAAGACTGTTCCGATACCCGGTGTCTCGCCGTGGCCGATACAGTGCTTTCTTCCCCCTGACCACAATATATAGTGGTCGTAACATACACCGACCACAATATATTGTGGTCGGGACTATCTTATTATATATCAAAGAGTGACTTTTGTCAAGTCAGATTTTAGCACTTTTATGAGTTCTGCACCTTCAACAAATCCTATGGTTTGAATTCAGCGCTTTTTACAAATATTATTACAATTTCTGTAACCTTTTAACCACTTTGTTATCATTTTACAAAAACAGGCACTTCCCCTATCTCGGTGGAGTAGATGATGCATTCCGTTACCGGTCTGTCAAGTATCTTTGAAAAACAATGCCTGTACAAGTAAAGCTGCATCCGATAGCGTTCTTTGAGCATCTCCCCGTCAACTCCCCTGTCGGTCTTGTAGTCCACCAGTACATAATGGTCATCTTCAAGGAAGATAAGATCGGCGATGCCTTGCAAAAATCCGTCACTGTCCTTATATCCCGACAGTTCTTCCACCTCATCTGCTATCTCATCTATCTGAATGAAGAACTGCCTCTCCCTGAATATCTGCTTGTCACAGTTTTCTTCGCAGCACCCGCTGCAGATACGTTCAAAAAGTGAAGAAGAAACAAAGTCAAGGAGCATTCTGTCATCAGTGCATCTGATAACATCCTTTCCCAGTTTTTCGCGCAGGCGTATCTTTTCGGATATCACAGCCTTTTCCCTGTCCGCAGAGTGGTATATCTTCATCAGATCAAGCTGTTCGAATACCGAGTGAATGGCAGTACCTCTTTGAGCTGCGGTCATGTGAGGAGCAAAGGATTTTGGTGCCATCCGCTCCATGCCCTCCTCGTCAGTCTGTGCATGGGCAAAAAGCGGCATCTCATCTGTATTCTGATGGGACAGCATAGTGACAGTCAGCTTAGATGAACGTTTTGACAGATCATACTTATAATCATCGGTGATATTTGCAGTCATGATCTTACCCATCGCCTCATCAAAGGATGCGGTATTCTCCTTTTCTGCACATGTCTCTTCCTCCTCAGTACATTCTGTCACTGTCACATTTTCCGCAAGATCGGTACCTATCTGCAGGAGTCCTGCCAGAGTCTTACACATATCGCAGGCAAGGTCGTTTTTCACGCCTTTTTCCGTCAGGTACTCCGCAAGTATGTTCTTCTTTCCCTGATAACGGGTCATTATGAGCCCCTTTTTCGCTCTTGTAAGTGCCACATACAAAAGCATCAGTTCCTCATCACGCTGAGAGCGCCGTGCATATTCCCTGAGCACTATCCCCTGCATGGTCTCATAGCTGTAGGAACTGTTGCTTTCCGGATAATGGATGTTGATGGGAAATGCCACGCCGTATTCCGAATTGAAATAGATCTTTTCCTTGTCGTCCTTAAAATCCTTATCGGTATCTACAAGGAATACATATCCATATTCCAGACCTTTTGAGCTGTGAATCGTCTTGAAGGATACCAGTTCCTCTCCCTTTGACGCAGCGCACTCAACGGCGGGCGCACTGTCTATAGTGTGCAGGAAATATGAAAGATCAGCCTCGGGCACGCTCTCAAAACTCTGTGCATATTCAAGGAACTGCATCAGATCAGCTGCACGTTTGTCGCCGTCACTCAGATTTGAGTATACGGAAAGCACATCCTTTTTGTCATATATATACTCTATCCCATCCCTGATGGTATGGACAGCAAAATAGTCACGGAGATCAGCAAGCTCCTTCAGAAAGCGGTCACATCTTTCTGCCAGGGCATTACCGGCATTTTCGGCATATACTGCGATATTAGCTCTCATAGAGGATGAGCTGTCCATTATCCTCAGACGTGCTATATCCTCGGCAGTGAACATGAACAGCGGGGACATCATAACAGCACCCATAGAAATGTCAAGGGCGGGGTTATCTATTATCCTCAGCAGTGAGATGATATTCCTCACCTCGCCGGTCTTAAGCAGATCATCCTTAGTGGAGCATACCGAGCGGATATCGTATTTTTCCAGTTCCCGTGCGAACTTTATTAGTCGTGTGCTGTTGCGGGCAAGAACGCATATATCAGAAGGTGATACGCCGCTTTTCACAAGATCTGCAATGCGTTTTGCAACAGCTCTTGCCTCTGCTGCCGTTATCTCCGCCGCCCTGTCTTCCTTTTTTACAGGTATGTCCAGTATCTCCACAGGGGGAGGTGTTCCGTCATCCGTTGCCTTATGGATCAGCATATCATTTTCACCGTAATCCACGCTTCCGAACCGCTCGGACATTATGCCTAAGAATACGGAGTTGACATAATCTACCACGGTCTGTGATGAGCGGAAATTACAGTTGAGGAAGATGTGTGCAGGCACGGTACATCCTTCATAATATTCTACACTGTTTTCCAGGTTCTTCTTGAACAGTCCCGGTTCTGCTGATCTGAAACGATAGATAGACTGTTTGAGATCCCCCACTGCAAAGAAATTCCTACCGGGGACAGTCTCGCTACCGCCGTCTGAAAGCATCTTGAAGATAAGCTCCTGCAGCTTTGTTGTGTCCTGAAATTCATCCACCATGATGATACCGAACCGTGATGAGAGCTCTTGTGCAAGGGATTTTTTCACTGTCTTGCCGCCAATATTTTCGCAGAGCAGACGGCAGGCAAGCTGTTCTGCATCACCGAATCCCAGTACATTTTTCTCGGATTTGAGCTGCCGCTCCTCCTCCACTGCCTCGCCGAGCACTTCAAAGAGGATCTCAAGAGTTTCAGCATGAAGACGATAATCCTCAGCGATCTGATTTTCACTGAAAGAATACCTGGCAGGTTTTACGGTTCTTGCTCCCTTATCCGATACTTCAACAGTGGTGAAATACTTGTTCACCATATTGCGATACTTGTCACGGAGAGCTTTCAGCATATCACTTCCCGAAGATGGGGATTCATTGCTGCAGGGAAATGTATTCACTGTCATCTTCATGAATTCTATCTCGGTCATCCTGTATTCCGACAGCTGCGCCAAAGCTGTACTTATGTTATCATTGTCTGTCAGCAGCTTATCTCTGATGCCCTTTACATAAGCCGCAGGGTTCTTTTTTGTATAGCTTTCCTCCATTATGCCTCTGTACCTGTCAAGGAACTCTATTGTCTTTTCCGAAAGTTTCAGTGCATCTTCAAGAGTAGTCCGCAGAATATCCATATATCCACTGTATATCTTTCCGTCATTCTTGTCGGGACCTGCCCTGTAGTAGTCTATGATCTTCTGCCATTCCACTTCATAGAAGGGCAGTGCAAAATACTTGTTTCGCAGCCTGACTATCATATCCACAAGGCCGTCCGATGAACGGTCACGGGGAAAGAACATGGAAAGGAGCTTTTCCATTTTTTCCCTTTCATTTCTGAATTTCTCATCAAGCACATTCTGGACGGCTCTTTGTATGAGTATCTTTTCATCCGCCGCCTGTACAACGCTGAAACCGGGATCAACGCCTATCTCACCCGCATTCTCGCGGATGAGTCTGAAACAGAACGAATGTATGGTGGATATCCTTGCAAGGGGCAGAAGCGCCAGCTGATCATTTATATGTAAAACTATCCGTTCATCCGCATTCGGATCATCCAGGATCTCATCAAGCTTCTCTTCAAGCTTTTTTGTCAGTTTGTTTTTCATCTGATCCGCAGCATCATTGGTGAATGTAGCAACGATCATACTGTCCGCAGTTACACCGCTATCGGGATCACAGATGAGTTTAGCCAGCTTTTCCACAAGCACCGTGGTCTTACCGCTGCCTGCTGCCGCCGATATCAGCAGAGCACACCCTTTTGCATCTATAGCCTGCTGTTGTTCGTTAGTCCATTCCATAGGACTTTCCTCCTGTTAGCTATTTTTCGTTCTGTGTAAACTGCTTTGGCTTGTAATAATACGCTCCGTCACGGTATTCAAGATAATCTGTCGTCGTTCTGTTGATAAGGTCTATTGCCATATTTTCCGGTGTCGGCATATACCAATAATAATGTTCTCCAAGAATAAGGTAGTCGTTTTTATGTCCGTAGAAATAACCAATGACAGAATTTGCCCGCATAGTGGCTACAAAGCGTTCATACAGCAGCTGATCCTCTTTAACGAGCCATTTCTTTATCAAATACTCGTGAGGTGCTGTTTTGGCATAAGTGGATGCAAATTTCCAAAAATGGCTTTCCGCATAGAGTTTAGCATCTTCAAGAGAGAATGGAACAGCTTTTTTCTCCTGTTCTCTTTCGGATTCTAACATATCAAGTTTTGCTTGCGCCTGAGATTCTGTATCGAAAAAAAGCGGTTTCCTATCCTCTGTCAATATATTTGAAGGATCGTTACTGTCATAACAAAGAACATACTTCATTATTCCATTGTCATCAAGTGACGATACAAATACTTTCGACATATCAAGCCTCTATCTTTTCCATATAGCCAATTATCTGTGCCATCAGACTTTCCGCAACTTCATCAAGCTGCGCATTGACAGGAGCATACAGTGCTATTCCGATTTTATTATCATTATCAAATAAATCTGTTTCATATACAGGTAATTTCTTTAGTTTTGCCTTCAACTCTTCTGATTGAATATAACATTCCTTTCCGTCACAAAAATAAAACCAAAATGGTGTTTCGGCAGATGACTTATTCATCCAAGCCTTTCTGTCAAAAACCAATGCCGAACCGTGATCATTGATCCAGATATATCTATTATATCCTGTTCTTGTTGCTTGTGCTTTCAATTTTTTCGTATTAGCATTGATATTTTTATTTCCTTTCAGCATTTCGCACAATCTGTCAATAACCTGAAAATAACGTTCTTCACTTCTTTGTACATCGGGGCTTAGATCTTCTGCCCTGAACGGGATAAATGCAGTACTGTCCATCAGCTCACAAAAGC
>JAFPYQ010000052.1 GCA_017394475.1 Oscillospiraceae bacterium
GTTGTGGTACATTGCGCCTTTGGGGTACGGTATCGGCTTTCTGATAATGTGTATCGTTGTATCGAAGAAGCACGGGGCTGTATCACAGGGATGACGGAATATCACGGGATGGCGTATGTTCCGTGAAACGGGCTATCTCCTCATAGACCTGTATTCGCTGGGGGTATGCCCTGTCCTGTCCCTGAAACGGTGGAGAAAACAGGTGACATTTGAATAGCCGCACAGAAGGGCTATCTCCTTAACGGACAGCGTGGTGCTGCCGAGATAATACTCGGCAGTTTTTATTTTTGCCGTGAGAAGATCCTCATAGCAGCTAACGCCGAACTGGGAACGATAGAGATACTGGAAATGGGAGGGGGATATGCTGACACTTTCGGCTATCTGCTTGATGTTCTCATATTTGGCGGGGTTTGAGTATATCTCGGCTCTAAGGGAATCAAGGGCGGCAGTGTGGGGAGATACAGGACGGCACTCTTCGGAGGTGTCGATCTCGGAAAGCTTCATCATCAGCATCTGTATAAGTGATGATATATATGCGTTCCTGTTGCGGGAAACGGAGAACTGCTCTTTGCTTATCATCCGCAGCAGCTCCTCGGCCTCAAGGATATTATGGGGGAAAAGCAGAGTGTCTGTGGTGATATCGGAGAGCTCATGCGGGTCTGAGACCGAAAAGTGCAGGAAATGGTTGATGTACAGATCACTGCAGGAACGGTAATACTGCTTGCTGCCCTGAGAAAATATCACGGCACTTCCCGGGCGCACGGGCGTGTCCTTTCCGTCAAGCCTCAGTATGGCATCGGTGCGGAAAATGATGAGCAGCATATCTCCCGAACCATCGGGGCGGTCTATTATGAACTCTCCCGTATGGCGCACATCAATACCTATCGCATTAAGTGAAAACACTGACATCACTCCCGACAAAATAAAAACATAGGATAAGTAACTATAACAGTATTAAAAATCATTGAAAAAAATCCGGCGATATGCTATGTTTAATAAAGCTGCAGGTATCACAGAGGATACTGCTGATAAAACATACGAACATCACATTTCATACCTTATCGGTGAAAGGAACAATATGAAGAATTTCAGGATGCTTGTAAATGCCGATGATAAAACAGGGCATATCAACCGCGAGATATACGGCCATTTTTCCGAACATCTGGGAAGATGTATCTATAACGGTATCTTCGTAGGAGAGGATTCTCCCATCCCCAATATCCACGGTATCAGAAAGGATATCGTAGAGGCATTCAAGAACATAAAGCTGCCTGTACTGCGCTGGCCGGGCGGATGCTTTTCCGATGAATACCACTGGAAGGACGGCATCGGCGACAAGTCAAAGCGCAAGAAGATGATAAATACCAACTGGGGCGGTGTCGTTGAGGACAACAGCTTCGGCACACATGAGTTCATGGAGCTCTGCGAGCTGGTGGGCTGTGAGCCCTATATCGCAGGCAATGTGGGCAGCGGTACTGTTCAGGAACTGGCTGAATGGGTAGAGTACATGACCTTTGACGGTGTTTCTCCCATGGCACAGCTCAGAAGTGAAAACGGCAGGGAAAAGCCCTGGAAGCTGAAATATCTTGGTATAGGCAATGAGAACTGGGGCTGCGGCGGAAATATGAAGCCCGATTTCTATGCAGGCATGTACAAGCGCTTTGCCAGCTTCTGCAAGAATTACAGCGGCAATCAGCTCTACAGGATAGCCTGCGGACCCAGCGGCTCGGATTACGAGTGGACAGAGGTCATGATGAAGAACCTGTTCCACAATAATCAGTGGATGGCAGAGGGTCTGGCGCTGCATTTCTATTCCATACCCGACTGGAACAACAAGGGCTTTGCACTTGAATTTGATGATGACGGCTACTATGAGCTGCTGAATACCGTGAACTTCACAGAGCCGCTCCTTGATAACCATATCCGCATCATGGACCGTTACGATCCCGAGGGCAAGGTGGATCTCATCCTTGACGAATGGGGCACCTGGTTCGATGTGGAAAAGGGCACCAATCCCGGCTTCCTCTATCAGCAGAACAGTATGCGTGATGCTATGGTGGCTGCCGTTTCCCTCAATATCTTCAACCGCCATGCAAAGCGCCTGAAGATGGCGAATATCGCACAGGTAGTAAATGTACTCCAGGCTATCATCCTCACCGAGGGCGAAAAGATGATAAAGACACCTACCTATCATGTATTTGACCTGTTCAAGGAGCACCAGGACGGCGAGGCTGTATACTGCTGGTCGCAGAACGAGAATATCCGCGACGGCAAGTCCACTCCCATGCTTTCATCCTCCGCATCGGTCAAGGATGGCACTATGACTATCACTCTGGCTAACTGCTCGCTTTCCGATGATGCAGAGATCAGCTGCGATATCTGCAACTTTGCTGCAAATACCGTATCTGCGCGCATCCTTACAAATGAAGTGCATGCACACAACGATTTCGATACACCCGATACTGTAAAGATCGAACCCCATACAGCAGCACTTGAAAACGGCACTGTCAAGGTCAAGCTCCCCGCTTGCTCGATAGTAGAGGTGACATTAAAGTGAATGAGCCCTTCTGCAGGAAATGCCTGATAGAAAAGCTCGATCCTCTTGGTATAAATGAAACGGTGAGAAAGCGTGCAGAGCTCATCCCCGACCATGAAAAGACCGACGGGGTGACCTACGGCAAGCGCCTTTCCGCCTGTTCGGAATGTAAAGAGCTGATAAGCGGCACCTGCAGGATATGCGGCTGCTTTGTGGAGCTGCGTGCGGCATATTCCGAAAAACACTGTCCGCACCCGCAGAGATACTGGTGAACTTTTCTCCCGCCCGAAAGGCGGGAGTTTTTTATGGGCTTTCGCTGTCTGATGAGGTATCCGTTATCCTGAGTTCGACTATCCTGTTGTCACGGGCATCGAGTACCTCGATGATAAATCCGTCGGCAGTTATTTTGTCGCCTACGGAGGGGACTATGCCCGCCTTCTCCATCACATAACCGCCCACGGTGTTGCTGCGGCTTTCCATCCTGTTCTGGGGCAGTGAGGCGAATTTGAGGAAATCCCTCAGTCCCAGTTCCGAACGGACTTCATACACATTATCGGATATTTTTCTGAAACGGTCATCGGCTTCATCGGCCTCATCGTATATTTCGCCCAGGAGCTCCTCGATAAGGTCTTCCATGGTGACCATACCGTAGGTGCCGCCGTACTGATCCTTTACCACCGCCATGTGTATCTTTTCCTTCTGCATCCTTGAAAGGGCGGCAGATACGGTGTCAAACTCGGTGATGTACATCACATCATGGATTATGGGGGATATGCTCTGGGGGTTCTCTGTTTCAAGGAGGTTGAAGAAATCGCGTTCGTGTATGAAACCGGTGATGTTGTCGATGGTCTTTTCATAGACGGGCAGGCGGGAGTATTTCTCCGCAAAGAACACTTCCTTCACCTTGTCTATGGGTGTGTCCTCATCCACTGCTACTATGCGCACGCGGGGGATGAGTACCTGTGAAACGGGCTTGTCATCTATCTCCAGTGCGGATTTTACCAGGTCGCTCTCCCGTTCCTCGAGAACGCCTTCCTCTTCTATCTCATTTATGATGAATTTCAGCTCATCCTCGGTGACATAGGGGTTTTCTGCCTTATCCTTTGATATGAGCCGCTTTATTGCAGAAAACAGCGCAGTCACGGGAGTGAGTATGACCATGATGACACTCAGCAGTGCCGAGGCGAACATGGTGAAGCGCTCTGCATTCTCCTTGGCGTAGGTCTTGGGTACTATCTCCCCGAAAATGAGCACCAGCACGGTCATGACTGCCGTTGCAATACCCACACCGCCCTTTCCGAAAAGGGATGTGGCTATGACCGTTCCGAGGGAGGCGGAAAGGATGTTGACGATATTGTTCCCCACAAGTATGGCTGTGAGGGCCTTATCGAAATTCTCTGCAATATTCAGAGCCCGTGCGGCTCGTTTGTCGGTCTGGGCAAGCTGTTTGAGCCTTATCCTGTTGACGGAGGAAAAAGCCGTCTCCGAGGCGGAGAAAAACGCGGACAAAAGCAGAAGAAAGGCTATGACTGCATATTTCATCGTACTGAACAACTCCCCACAGCCCCTGCGAATGTGCTGTTTTCCGGAATGATAAATCCAATGCCGGGGTGCAGCTGGCTCACATCCATCAGCACTTTCCTGCCGAAGGGGCTTCCTGCCATAGCTCCCACGAATACCGCTGTGTGTATATCTGTACCCTTGCAGGCAAGGGCAGCCATGACGCCTGCACACTGATAGATCATATTTGCTATGCCTGCGGCAATATCGTCATCGCTGCATTCACAGCGGGGCTTGCCGAAATTCGATGCGGTGAGCTTCGGGTCGATGCCGCTCACATCCCCTGCGGATATGTCGCCTACGGTGAGATCCACCTTTGAAGTGTCCCCGTTTTCGGACATGGTATCAAGGACATGTATATCGTTCACACCGAGAAATCTCTCGCCCAGTCCACCGAAGGTGCCGCCGCCTATGCCGCTGCCGCCCAGGTGGGTATACTCATCGCCCTGTACACGCACGAATGCAGTGCCCGTGCCCATGCTCACGGCGATGATATCATCCATCCCCGAGAGTATGCGGGCACCCCTGCCGAAGGATTCAAATTCGCTCACGAACACAGGTGTATATCTGTCCTTGAGGGCGAGGATGAGGCCGCCCCCTACGCCTGTGCAGTAAACGGTGTCTGTATCCGCTCCCGCTATGTGCTTTATTTTTTCAAGCTCCGCAGCAAGGCGTTCGGAGGAGTTATCCTTGGTGTATACGGTCTTTGCAAGGATGTTGTCATTGTTGTCCGTACAGACCAGCTTGACCGAAGTCCCGCCGATATCTGCGCCTATTCTTATTTCCATCTGTTATCCTTTCTTTGCCGCTGCGGCAGGGACATCAAACGATTCCCCGCCGCATACCGCGCACGGTATCTGCGGCGGGGGAATGATCATATAGAAAGCTGGTCGGGGTCGTCCTCTTCTCTCATGATGAGCCCCGTTATGGGGATGGATCTCGCTGAATAGCGGGAATATTTCTCCAGCTCCTCATCGGGGATGATCCAAACCCTTGAAACTCTGGCACCCGCTTTGAGGGTCATGCACTGGACGCCCTGGGTGTTCTTGGTGCTCTTGGGATTGATAAGGGCAGTGTTGAACACTATGAGCCTGCCCTTGCCGGAAAGCACGGCGATGTTCACATTATCCGTTATGGTGAACATGGAGACTATGCGGGACTTGTCACAGTAAGCATTTGCCAGCCTCTTGCGGTTAGTCTTTGTGGCATAGGATGAAAGGGGTATCTTTGCTATCTTGCCGTTTTCAAAGGCTATGATGAGGTATTCGGAATAATCCGTGGTGGCTACCATGCTGATGACATTCTCTCCGTCATCAAAGCCCAGCTTGACGGGGACATAGTCGCCCATTGCCGATGCCTTAGTGTCCGGGAATACCGATGCTGTGGTCTTGTAGACCTGTGCCTTGTCGGAAAAGAACAGCAGCTCTGTTTTATTGGTGGCTTCGGCACGGTATACTATGCTGTCGCCCTCTTTGAGCTTCTGCTCGCTTGCCATCCTGAGGGACTGGGGAGTTATCTTCTTGAAATAGCCCTCGCTGGTGTAGAAGATGTTTACGGGATAATCCGGCGTATCATCTTCGGGGATGTCGTCCTCATCATCATCGGGGAAGCAGAACATGGTGCGCCTGGGCTGTGAATACTTCTTTATCACATCCTTGAGCTCGGATATGATTATCTCATATATCTTGTTCCTGTCGCCCAGTATCGCCTCCATCTCGGCGATATCCTTTTCAAGCTGTTCTGTCTCTGATATCCTTTTGAGGATATGCTCGCGGTTGAGGCTGCGCAGCTTTATCTCAGCCACATATTCCGCCTGTATCTCATCTATGCCGAAGCCTATCATAAGGTTCGGTACCACTGCGGATTCTTCCTCGGTCTCACGTACTATCTTTATGGCCTTGTCAATATCAAGGAGTATCTTGCTGAGGCCTTTGAGCAGATGCAGCTTCTCTCGCTTCTTCCCCAACTCATAGGAAACGCGCCTTTCCACGCATATACGCCTGAAAGCCGTCCATTCTTCAAGTATCTCATACACGCCCATTACCTTCGGGTAGCCCGATATGAGGATGTTGAAGTTGCAGGAGAATGTATCCTGCAGGGGAGTTATGCGGAACAGCTTTTTCATCAGTGCA
>JAFPYQ010000053.1 GCA_017394475.1 Oscillospiraceae bacterium
ATCGGCACTGTATGCTGCGGGGCTGGGGCATAACACCGCAGTTTCGGGACTGCACCTGTCCATTCTGGCGGCATTTCTGTCGGGGATATTCAAGGACAGGCGGCTGCGCTTTGCGGCAGCTGTGACAGGAGCCCTTGCAGGGCTGTTCATGGCGGACTTTGGCATCTCCGCAGTGAGAGCCTTCATTATGGTGACCATAACCTTGTGTGCCCCCCTCGTCATGCGGCGGACAGATCCGCTGACATCCCTTTTTGCGGCAGTGTTCATCATCCTCATCCATGACCCGCTGTGCATCACGAACGCATCCTTTGTGCTGTCGGTATCGGGAGTGCTGGGAGCTGGGGTCATATCTTCATCGGTGTGCAGCCGCATTGAAGATCATAAAAACGACAGGCTCACAGGCGACAAGGAGTATCACATATCCGTTCCGCTCTCCTCTGCGGTGTCGGTGCTCTGTGCGAGCCTCACCGCCTGGGTCTGCAGCTCTTTCTTCTTCGATGAGCTGTCGGTCATATCTCCTGTGGCAAATCTGCTGCTTTCACCTGCGGCAGCATTGGTGATAACCCTTGGGGCGTTCTCTGCGGCAGTCGGAGCGGTGTTCCCCGCATTTTCCTATGTGCTGTTTGTCTTCTGCCGTGGGGTGTGTGTCGTTATCCTGGATATATCGGAAAAGCTGGCGGATATATTCCCGCCCATTCCCGCACCTGACCCCGCACTTGCGGTGATATGCGCCGCTGCGATGACAGCATTTCTGATGGTAGTGAAAAACAGGAAGCTCTTTGCCCCTGCTGCGGCATCCCTCACAGCAGTCATGCTCATGGTACACTGTGCTGCATTGATGCTTGCCCCCGACCATATCGAATACGGCAGTGAAGACCCATCGGTCACAGTCATAACAAAAAAAGGGACCATATTCATAAACCCCGAAAACACAAAGCTGTCGGTACCCGTGCGTACCGTGGTGATACTCTGTACGGCGGATATGAAGAACTATTATCTGAAACAGGCGCCCGATGCACAGATAGTGGAGATATCCGACGACTGCACCTATCATGCGGGAGATCTGTTGATATACAAAGACGGGGATGATATCCGCGTGGACAGGCTCGCCCCATCGGAGCAGACTTCATAGCATAGCAGGCATCAGTTACAAACCAATTTGCCGGACACAAGGGAGGAACTATGGAAAAGAAACTTAAAGTGCTCATGCTCAACGGAAGCCCACGCAAGGACGGCAATATCGCCCTTGCCTTCTCGGAGATGGAGAAGATATTTGCAGAAAACGGCGTAGAATACGAGAACATACTGCTGGGCAGGACGGATATCAGAGGATGTATAGCCTGTGAGACCTGCCGCGAACGCGGAAAATGTGTATTTAACGATATTGTGAACGACCTTGCAGTGAAATTCGAGGAGGCTGACGGCCTTGTTATCGGCTCTCCTGTTTACTACGGCTCTGCAAACGGCACTATAATGTCCGCACTGCAAAGACTTTTTTACAGCACACATTTCGACAAGAGCCTCAAAGTGGGCGCAAGCGTGGTGAGTGCGAGACGTTCGGGCTGTACTGCCACCTTTGATGAGCTCAACAAGTTCTTCACCCTTTCCAATATGCCCATAGCCACCAGTCAATACTGGAACAATATATACGGCTGGACACCCGGCGAGGGTCAGGTGGATGAGGAGGGCAGACAGGTCATGCGTGTGCTTGCCCGCAATATGGTGTTCCTCATGAAGAGCATAGCTCTCGGAAAGAGCGGTATAGGCCTGCCGGAAACGGAAGAACGGGTGTGGACTAATTTTACAAGATGACCCTGTCCGATACAAATACCGATCTTGCGGAAAATGGCAAAAAAACACTTGATTTGACCGAACAACTGTGATATACTTATATTGTGCCGTGCCATAAACAGGCATGGTCAGGAGTATATACAAAGGAGTTGCCCCCCCGATGGACGATAAAAAGATAATACTCAGCGGGATACAGCCCACAGGCACATTCAC
>JAFPYQ010000054.1 GCA_017394475.1 Oscillospiraceae bacterium
ATGTGATGATGCCGAGTATCACCGCAACCACTGCCATGATGAAGAACATTGCGCCAAATGAAAATGCTCTTGTGATGCCCGCTATGGGGTCTGCCTGGGACTTTACCATATCCTTCATTGAGGACAGCTCCTTTATGATAAAGCGGGTGCTGTTGCCATTTATGATGGTATCTCCTATCCTTATGGCATAGTCTGCATCGGTGACGCCGTACTGTGTGATGAGCTTTGCCATAGTCTCATCTGCTCTGCGGCGGATGCGCTCTTCAAGGTCGCCGTCGCAGCCGTCTGCAGACATGGAGTCCTGTACATTTGCACCGTAAAGCTCTGTCAGCTTTTCCTCAAAGGCCTCACGGGTATAGCCGTCACTCAGATATACATCTATGGTGCGGGGTCGGGCCGTGGGCATGATGCGCCTGTATCCGTCGGTGGTAATGTACAGCACACTGCGGTCGAGCGCCATATTGTTGACGATGCCCGTTATGATGTAGCTCTGCTCAATGTCGCCCTGCACTATGATGCTGTCGCCTATATTCATGTTTTCTTCCCTGTGACGTCTGATGGAAACTGCGATCTCATTCTCATATACGGGCAGGCGGCCGTCTAATATTTTTATGTTCTCCGTCTCGGAAAAGTCGTCGTATACCGCTATCCTTGCTTCAAGGTCGGAGCCCTTCACATCCACCTTGTCAAGGAATGCCGATGTGATGAGCACTTTCCTCACCTCGGGCATCGCAAGGAGCTCTTCACGCATCTTTTGTGGGTCTGCACTGTCCATCACAGCTATCCTTGTATCCGCCATCTCTATGCCGAAGGTCCTGACCAGGTTGTCCGAGCCGTTTTTGAAGAAATCGAAGGTATATGCGGAGAAAAGCATGGCAATGCCCGCAAGTGCGATGCATAT
Source organism: Oscillospiraceae bacterium (assembly GCA_017394475.1). Taxonomy (GTDB): domain Bacteria; phylum Bacillota; class Clostridia; order Oscillospirales; family Ruminococcaceae; genus Huintestinicola. The sequence continues at coordinate 902 of JAFPYQ010000054.1, forward strand.
ACCAACGCCAATGTTTGAGGATATATCACTTGCAATGCCTTTTAGTGCAAGGCGCAGGTTTATGCTCTTTTTCAGCCCCTCGAGAGGGAGAAAGTTCCTTCCGAAATGATGTGTCTTTATGCCCTTACGGAATGCTGTCACGGGAGGAAAGCTCTTTATTATCCCTGCCTTGATGAGCGCAAAGAGTATGACTGCCAGCAGAGTGAGCAGTATCACAAGGAATATTCTGCCGAAGTTCGTATTTATGCTCACCGTTCTTGACATCATGGCCATGGACATATAGGTCATTACGGGGGTGAACAGTGCGGCTGCGATGCCGCCGGTCACTGCGCCGATACCGCCGGTTATCACATATTCATACACATAGGAAAGGGATATTTCCGTGCTTTTGTAGCCGATGGCTTCAAGCACGCCTATCTGCTGCATTTGATCCTCGATATCCTTGGATATCTTATGCCTTATCATAAAGAGCGATGCTGCCAGTGTGACAAGTGACAGGCCTGCACTCATGTATAAAAACAGATAGAGATACTGCAGTGCTATCATCCGGCTGTTAGACTTACTGGAGAGCCATCCGTCAAGGCTCTCCCCCGTTCGTTCTTTGCACAGGTCTGCATACCTGTTGTAGATGAATTCTCCGTTAGTATCGTTATGGTCAAAGAAGATGATGTTATATTCCTTGAACAGGGGGGAAAGGGCAAGCTTGTCATCCTCTGAAACTATCAGCCTGAACCCGTTGCCGTTGTCGCACCACAGTCCGCCGTTGTAGAAGGCTGCGATGGTGAAGGGGTACTTGTTGCCGCCGTAGATGACGGTGAATGTATCACCGATGTCAAAGCCTGCTGTGATATGATAATACTCCGGGAGGCGGATGGGATGATCGAGTGCGGATATCTCATCTTCGGGCAGAGTGCTTGTGACCGCGTAGTCCTCTATTTTGCACTCATCTGCCTCTGATATGAATACTACGGGGTTGCTGCTCATGCCCTTGCCGTCACTGTCTATCGTCTTGGCGGTCTCGCTTATGGGGGCATGGATAATGAGCAGGTCGGACACATCCGGGTCTTCGGCAAGTATATCATAATAGCTGTCACGATAGGCGCTGTTGTCTATGGCTATGGAATACTCACGGCAGCCCGAAGCATCGAAACTTCTGTCAAACGCCTTCTCGATGCCTGTGATATTTGCAGCAAAGGTGGAAAGCAAAAATGCTGTGATGAAGGTAAGCACCGCGATGCCTGCCGCTTCCCGCCTGTTCTTCTTCAAATTGAACAATGATAATCTGAATATTTTCATACCATCACCAGCCCATTTCATCAAGGAAAGCCGTCAGTTTTTCCCTGCGCTCTTTCAGGTCGTCCTCACCGTATCTTGCCATCCTGTGCTCGCCCACAACGCCGCCGTCGCGCAGATAGATGACCCTTGTGCCGCGCAGGGCGGTCTTTATGTCATGTGTTACCATGACGATGCTCTGCCCGTTCTCATGCACCTGTGTGAAGATATCCAGCACATCTTTGCCGGAGGAGGAGTTTAGGGAGCCTGTGGGCTCATCCGCAAAGAGTATTTTCGGTTCGTTTATCACGGCCCTGACGATGCCTACGCGCTGTGCCTCACCGCCCGAGAGCTGATTTGGGTATTTCTTCTGCATATCCTCGTCAAGACCCACTTTTTTCAGCAGGTCTTTGACTTTCCTGATGAGCTCGGGTGAGTTCTTCTGAACCACGAATGCGCCTGTCAGCACATTGTCGAGCACGGTCTGATTTTCCAGCAGATATATGCTCTGGAACACGAAGCCGCAGTTCTTTCTTCTGAACACTGCCAGCTGATCGTTGGTATAGCCCTGTATCTCTGTATCCCCGAAAAATACTTTTCCGAGTGTAGGCTTGTCCATTCCCGAAAGGGCATAGAGCAGAGTGGATTTGCCCGAGCCCGAGGCCCCCATGATGATAGTGAGATCACCTTCCATTATCTCAAGATCGAGATTTTTTATAACATGCTGCTGTGTGCCGCCGTTTGAAAATGATTTGCATAATTTTTCTGTACGCAGAACAGGGATCATATATAACACTACCTTTCACAGATCGAAATCAGTATCCTATGATAGTATTATATATGATCCCGTAAAAAACTTCTTTGTCAAAGTCTTGTTAATTTCTTGTCTTTTTCTTAACTGAGGGGTATAAGAAGTGTGACGCGAAGTCCGCTGTCGTTTTTCACAGACAGCTCACCGCCCATTTTATCCATGAGCATCTTAGCGATATACAGTCCCAGGCCGCTGCCTTCCTTGTCGCTGTGCTCCCTGCCGCGGTAGAATTTGTTGGTGATGAGCTCTATCTCATCATCCGGAACGCCGCTGCCCCTGTCGGCAATGACCATTTCAAGAAAGCTCTCATCAAGGCGGTATGAGATGTCTATTTCCGATCCCGCATACTTGTATGAATTTGATATGATATTGCCGATGACCTGTGACAGGCGCAGCTTGTCGATGCTCACTATGACCTGAGGGAGCTCCGACATCCGCACAAGTCCCTTGTCATCGTACCTTGAAACGATGTCCGCTATCACCGATGTATCCTCATCCGTGCAGCTCACCCTGAATTCGCCCAGGTCTTCGAGAGTGGATGAGAACAGGTCGTTTACCAGCACATTTATCTCCTCGGCGCGTTTGCTGATGTTGTTCATCTTCACGGTCATATCTTCCGTAATGGTCATCTGCTGCCCCTCATTCTGCGAAAAAACCGCTGCCATGAGCTCCGATGTGAGCTTTATCCCTGTGACCGGCGTTTTCAGATCGTGAGAAAGGGATGCCACCAGCTCCCGCTCTTTTTTCTGCAGGGAAAGCTCCCTTGCCCGTGAGGCTTTCAGCTCCTCACGCATGATGTCAAAGCTCTCGGAAAATGCGCCGAACATATTGTCCTTGTCCATTTCAAGGGGGCGGTCAAGGTCGCCTGCTGCCACATAGGATGCAAAGTCCTTCATCCGCACAAAGGGGAGGATAACTGTTCTGCGGATATATGCCCCGAAGATGAGCACCGCTGCAATGATAAACACGCTGCACAGGCAGTAGCCGATGATGATATCCCTGCGCGGGCGGGCAAAACGATCATTGCTGTCGGTGAGCACGACACTGCCTTTGATCTGAGAACCATCGGTGATATAGGTATAGGGGTAATGCATCTGTATGGCAGTCTGGACGGTGATGCTTTCCGTTTTGTCCGAACGGTTATCATACAGGATGTTCCCGTTTGCATCAAGTATCACATATTCCCGCCCCTGCGGTGCATCCGGGGATGGGATGACACCCGCTGCCGCTGTGTGCGAGAGCTCATTGAGCAGTATCACATCATTGCTGTCCGCGGGGATGCTTTTCGTATCTGTGATCTTCAGAACAGCTATCAGTCCGATGATGAGCATAACAGCCATCAGCAGTACAGCTCTGTAATAGCTTTTCATGGTGCAGTCTCTTCCATCATATAGCCCACGCCCCATACGGTCTTGATGAGCTGAGGATCCTTCGGGTCTGCCTCGATCTTTTCGCGGAGATGACGGATATGCACGGCGATGGTGCCTTCGTTTATGAATTCATCCTCCCACACGTCCCTCAGCAGATCGTTCTTTGTGACCACCTTGCCGCGGTTGGTGTAGAGATAATACAGCAGCTTGAATTCCAGTGCCTTCAGGGTCAGTTCCTTTCCCCCCGAGACTATCTTGCGGATATTTGTGTTGAGGAAGACATCACCTATCAGCCTTATGAGTCCGTCATCGTTCTGCGGGGCGCTGCGGGGGGCACCGGTATTGTCCCGTGTCCTGTCATATCTTGCCACGGCGGCTTTTACCTTTGCCAGCAGGACATTGAGGGTGTAGGGCTTTTTGATATAATCATCCCCGCCGATGTTCAGTGCTATCATCACATCATCATCGCTTGTCCGTGCACTGATGAAGAATATGGGGATATCGAAGCTTTCCCGTATCTTTCTGCACAGGTCGAAGCCCGATCTGTCGCCGAGATTGATATCGAGCAGGAGCAGTGATACATCATGCCTGTCAAGGAACGATACTGCATCATCATAGCTTGTGACATACGCCGTTCTGACGCCGAACATATTGAAATACTCCGATGTAGCCGCGGCGATCATCTCATCGTCATCTATCATCAGGACCTTGTAGTTCTCCGTATCCATGATCTATCACTCACTTTCAGCACTGCGGCGGAGACTGCTTACAGCTTGTTTTTTCTGTTGTTCCTGTCCCTGCGGTCTCTTTGTGCACGGGGATCGTTCTTTCTTCCGCCGGGTGCACCGTGTTTATCTTTATCACTGCGTTTGGCGGTGTTCTGTTCACGGGTGTACTGTACATCGGGCACTACCAGCTTGTCCTCGCCGTGTCCGATGAGGTCGCGCCTGCCTGCTTTGATAAGCGCTTCTATGACCCTGCGGCGGTTCTCGGGCTTGTAATACTGCAGCAGGACCCGCTGCATTGCCTTTTCCTGTGGATCCTTCGCCACATATACAGGTTCAATGGTATAGGGGTCAAGTCCCGTGTAGAACATACATGTTGATATAGTACCGGGAGTGGGGTAAAAATCCTGCACCTGTTCGGGGTGTATCTTGTTCTCTTTAAGGAACATGGCCAGTTTTACCGCATCGGAAAGCTTTGAACCCGGGTGGGAGGACATAAGGTAGGGCACAAGATACTGTTCAAGATGCTGTTTCTTTGTCACCTCATAGAACCGCTTCTGGAAACGCTTGTAGGCCTCGATATGGGGCTTTCCCATCTTGTCGAGCACCGCCGCAGAGCAGTGCTCGGGGGCGACTTTGAGCTGGCCGCTGATATGGTGCTCGATGAGTTCATTCATGAATTCATCGTCTTTATCCTCGATAAGGTAGTCATACCTTATCCCTGAGCGTATGAAAACACGCTTTACGCCCGGCAGCGCCCTTAGCTTTCGCAGTATTGCCAGGTATTCCCTGTGATCCACATGCAGGTTTTTGCAGGGCTCGGGAGCAAGGCATTTCCTGCCTTTGCACAGTCCGTGTTCGATCTGCTTTTCACATGAGGGGCCGCGGAAGTTTGCCGTAGGGCCGCCCACATCGTGGATATAACCCTTGAAACCCTTCATCTTTGTCAGCTTTATTGCCTCTTCGATGATGGACTCCTCGCTGCGGCATGTCACACGCCTTCCCTGATGCAGCGCTATGGAGCAGAAATTGCAGAAGCCGAAGCAGCCCCTGTTGTGTGTTATGGAAAACTGCACTTCCTTTATGGACGGAACGCCGCCTTCGCTTTCATAGCAAGGATGATATGTGCGCTCATAGGGCAGAGAGTATACAAGATCAAGTTCTTCGGTGGTAAGGGAGACAGCAGGCGGGTTCTGTACCAGCATTTTGTTTTTCTGGCGCTGTATGATGGTCTAGCCGTAGATCTCATCCTGCCAGTAATATTGTATCCGACAGGCCTTTGCGTACTGCTCTTTGCTCTGCACCACCTCTGCATAGGAAGGGCATTGTACCGCGCCATAGGGCGTTTCACGGGGATCGCACAGATAACAGGTGCCGCGGACATCTCTTATGGAGTGGACATCCTCTCCGCTGTTCAGCCTGTCTGCCAGCTCGATGATGGAGTGCTCTCCCATGCCGAACATGAGTATATCGGCACCTGAATCCACCAGCACCGATTCCATGACCTCGTTTTTCCAGTAGTCATAGTGGGCAAAGCGCCTGAGTGAGACCTCCAGACCTCCGCAGAGCACAGGTATCTCCGGGGCGGCTGCACGGCACATCTTACAGTAGACAGTAGCTGCGCGGTCGGGACGCCTGCCTGCCTTGCCGCCGGGGGAATACATATCCTCCGAGCGTTTCTTTTTTGCCACCGTGTAATGAGCCACCATAGAATCTATATTCCCCGCGGTGACCAGCCACGCAAGACGGGGCGCGCCGAGCCTCAGCACACTTTTCGGATCGGTATGGTCGGGCTGTGCGATGATGCCCACCGTATATCCGTGATATTCCAGCAGGCGCGATATTATCGCAGCTCCGAAGCTGGGATGATCCACATAGGCATCACCAATTATATATACAAAGTCAAGGCGGTCGATACCGCGCTCTTCCATATCTTTTCTGCTTATCGGCATGAACATACTGATCACCTTCGCTCATAACTGTCCGAGGAATGGCCTCTCCACACACCTTATTATACTATATAAGAGCTGAAAAGTCAATCATATACATTCCTGCCTTGCCGACTTGACAAGTCGGTGGTTCTGGTGTATTATTGTAATAGACAGGGCAGACGGAGATGTACTGCGGATGAACGGGGTGAGATAATGAAAGGATATTCAGGATGTGCCTTGATAATATCGGCGATCGTACTGCTTACCGGATGCAGTGAACGCAGAGAAACGGGAGCCGTTACAGATGCAGCGGATGATACTGCCATCACTTCCGCAACTGCGACAGAAATCGAAACTGCATTGGATGAAAGCAGGATCATCGAAGAACTGGCGGTGTATTACGGCACATACGGAGATGCAGCCCGGGACAGAACAGAGGAGCTCATAGAGGAGCTGCGCCTGCTAGATGGGGACAGTGCGGATAAATGGCAGAAGATAACAGAGCGATGGGATGAGGTGAACGGCGATCAGGCGCTGAATTATGA
>JAFPYQ010000055.1 GCA_017394475.1 Oscillospiraceae bacterium
GAAGAACAGCTCCTGTTCTTCCCCGCCCTTTTTAAATCATGAAACAATATGTTATAACAATAGCAAAATGCCTGATCGGCTTTGCTGTGACCCTCGGTGTATGCTTCGGCCTGATGTGCGCCGCTGCTGCTGTGCCGTCGGATAAGATACAGCATAATCTTATAGAGAGCAGCGATAAATTCAATAAGCGCATGCCCCATGAAATGACAGTCAAGGGTATGTACAACAGTATGTGCGACAACTATGCCGATGCAGTGCTGTTCGGCGTTGCTGCCAATATTTCCCCGAAGGATATACCCACCTCCGTTATAGATACCAAGTACTATGACGACGGCTACGGCCCTGCAGTGGGAATACGCGCAACACTGGGCAACTATCCCGCAAATGTGGACTATACACGCTACTGGCACGGCTCACTGGTGCTGATAAGACCGCTGCTTTCCGTCATGGATATTGACGGGATACGGACGGTGTTCACCGTGATAATACTTCTGCTGTTCGTCCTTGATCTGGTCTTGCTGTTTTTGAAGGGCCATCGGGCAGCGGGGGTCATACTCCTTGTATCGGCAGTGCTGACACAGTTTTTCTTCGCATTTTCCACGCTGGAGTATATGACGGTGTATATCATCATGTTTGCGGCGATACCATTGTATATGTACTTTTCGGAAAATGATACGGCGCTGATCGTCCTTTCTGCCATAACCGCCACGGTGACGGCATTTGCAGATTTTCTCACCACCGAGACCATGACCTTGTTCATCCCGCTGCTGATAGTTTTCTTCATCAGGGCAGAAAAGGGCGAGAAAGCGGACAATAAGAAAAGCATACTGCTCACCGCATTCTGCTCTGCCTCATGGCTGTGTGCCTATGCTCTGACATTCATCACCAAGTGGCTGGCTGCAAAGGCTGTCACGGGGAAAAGCATATCCGAGACCGCACTTTCCGCAGCAGGTGAGCGCGTAGGAGAACTGCCGGAGGGCGTGGGTTCCCGTGCAGAGCTGTTTTTCGGCTCCATCGGTGCAAATCTGTCAATGCTCGTACCCTCGGAGAGCAAGATAAATGTGATCGGCATCGTGGTGTGGCTGATATTATTCACGCTTGTGTGCGTTTTCCTCGGTGCCAGGGACAACAGGGAACGGTGCCTGTCCCTTGTGACTATGGTGTTCATCGCCGCTGTGCCTGTGGTAAGATTCATGGTGCTTATGAATCATTCCTACCTGCATAACTATTTCACTTACCGCGCACTTATGAGCAGCATAATGGCCTTGCTGGGGCTTTTCTGGTATAAGGTCAGGGCAGTGGATAAGCGGTCAGAACGCAAACGCAGGAAGAAAGTGTGACTGAAAAAGATCGGGTATGAATAATCTCTAACGAGGCAACCTCGGGTTTTACCCGTAAATACGGAGTAATCAAAAAGACAAATGAAAGTTACCGAGTCGCAAAATGAATGGCTTGCAGGTAAAAACCAACGAGGTAACGGTGGGTTTTACCCATAGATCCGAGAAAATATCGATCGGTCAAAGAAACATTACCGAGTCGCAAAATGAATGTCTTGCAGGTAAAAATCTACGAGGTAACGGCGGGTTTTACCCGTAAATACGGAGTGATCAAAAAGACAAATGAAAGTTACCGAGTCGCAAAATGAATGGTTTGCAGGTAAAAACCAACGAGGTAACTTCGGGTTTTACCCGAATTGAGGGTTGAAAAATTTGTCGGAAAATGATATAATGTTGATGCAGTAGGTCTCCGACTGTGTGATGACCGCTGTATTTTTATGATATGGATATGTGTTGAGATATGATAAAACGCTGGACACTCAAAAAGCCCGACAGTGATCGGGTCAAAGACATAGTTACGCATGGGTGCATATCCCCGCTGGCTGCAAGATCGCTGGTGATGCAGGGGATAGACACTATGGAAAAGGCGGCAGCTTTTTTCGGACAGGATAAGGAAGAACGCTACCTTGATCCCTTTGATATCATGGATATGGACAAGGCGGCTGACATCATAGCGGATGCGGTGGAGAACGAGCGGTTTATATGCATATACGGTGACTATGACTGCGACGGCATAACAGCCACGGCAGTCATGACGGATTACCTTGAAAATATAGGCGCCAATGTCATCCCCTATATAAACGAGCGTGCCGAAGGGTACGGGATGAATCCCGATGCGGTGAGAAAGCTCCATGAAAAGGGCGTTGAGCTCATCATCACCGTAGATAACGGCATCGCCGCCATAGATGAGGCTAAGCTCTGCAAGGAACTGGGGATGGAGCTCATCGTCACGGATCATCACCAGCCCGGGGATGAGCTTCCCTGTGCGGCAGCAGTGGTAGACCCGCATAGAAAGGACGACACCTGCGGTTATGAGGATTACTGCGGCTGCGGACTGGCTTTGAAGCTTGTGGCGGCAGTGGAACAGAAACTGGGCGGTGATGATCCCGATTCCATGGATTTTGCCATAGATACCTACGGCGACCTGTGCGCAGTGGCAACGGTTGCCGATGTGGTGCCCCTTACCGCAGAAAACAGGC
>JAFPYQ010000056.1 GCA_017394475.1 Oscillospiraceae bacterium
ATCCCCCTCGATGCCCCTCAACACCCCCTATCTCACCGCAGGGCGCATACCAAAGGCATCGGGTGAGATACTCATGGACAGCCGTGACAGTGAAGACCTCCATGTGAACATCGGCGACAGGATACGCTTTTCCTCTCCCGACAGCGAAAAGGATATCGGCGACATCCTCGCCGTAAAGGAATTCACCGTTGTGGGACTGGCTCAGAGCCCCCTGTACATCACCGACAACAGAGGCTTTACAAATGTGGGCAGCGGCAAGGTCACCGCCTTTGCATATATCCCCGAGGAGGATTTTGCCTATGAGGCGTACACGGAGATATTCCTGCGGCTCAGGGGCAGTGCGGATGCCGAGCCCTTCGGCGATGACTATTATGAGCTGCTGGACAGCGGAGTAACGGTATTTGAAAACCGCACCGAGGATATCCTGGAGGTCCGCAGGAGCACCATAAGGGAAAAAGCGAGCCCCGATATCGCAGAGGCACAGCAGAAGCTGGAGGATGCCCGGGCAGAGCTTGAAAAGGGACGGCAGGAATACGAGGACGGCAAGAAAAAGTATCTTGACGGCAAAAAGAAGATAGAAAAGCAGGAGAAGGAGTTCAGGAACGCAGGCGGTGAAGCGCTGACACTGGCAGAGGAGCTGCAGAAGAACTACGACAGCATGAATATGCTGGCAGGCACCTGCCGCACCGTTGATGACGTGATATCGGGCTATGAAAACACCTGTGCAGACCCCCTGCCCGCCGATCTTCTCGAATATTTCACCACCATACAGTCCCTTTACGACGAGAACAACGTCGAGGCAAATATAAAGGAACAGCTTACCATATATGTCCTCACCGATCCCGCAAAGGATCCCGATCAGAAGGCTGCGGCAAAGACAGCCATAGTCGCTGTGAACGAGCAGGTGCGTTCAGCCAGCATTTCTACGATGTCACAGCTCAGGACCCGGATGGATACGCTGAACAGCCAGTCCGGGGATATGCTTGCCACCCAGCAGACCATAGAAGACGCAAAGGCAGAGCTTGAAGAAGCCCGCATAGAGCTCGAAAATGCGGAACAGGAGCTCAAGGACGGCGAAAAAGAGATAGAAAAGCACCAGGCAGAACTTGATGAAAAGATAGCCGAATTGGAAGACGGCATCTCCGGCGGCGAGCTCATCATCCTCCCAAGGGATGAATGGGATCCCGACTGCATGTCCTACGGCATCGACTGCGACAGGGTAGATTCCATCGCAGATGCGTTCCCCATATTCTTCGTCCTCGTGGCAGCTTTGGTGGTAAGCGCTACCATGACGCGCATGGTAGAGGAGCAGAGAAGCGAGGCAGGGACTCTCACAGCCCTGGGCTACCCCACTTGGAGAGTGATCTCACAGTACCTTATATATGCCGCAGCAGCCGCTCTTATCGGCTCGGTGAGCGGATGCCTCATCGGTTTCAGGTTCATCCCCCGTGTGATCTTCGACTGCTATGCCACCATGTACAATTACCCGGGATTCGCAAGCTCCATGGATAAGGTGCTCATGGCAGAATGTATCATAGCCTCTCTGCTGTGCACAGTCCTTTCCGCTCTTATCGCCTGTGCAAGGGAGCTCGACGGCGTGCCCGCAGCACTTATCCGCCCGAAAGCCCCCCGCAGCGGCAAAAGAATTCTCCTCGAAAGGATATCCTTTATATGGAACAAGGTCTCATTCCTCCACAAGGTGTCATTCAGGAACCTTTTCCGCTATAAGAGCCGCTTCTTCGTCATGCTCATAGGCATAGGCGGCTGTACGGCACTGCTGCTGACAGGATTCGGCCTCAAATATGCGGTATCCGCTGTGCTGGGCGATCAGTTCGGCAGGATAACCCTTTACAGTGCCGCAGTATCCCTCGATGAGGATGCCGACGACAGCGCCCGTGAACATATAAATGACGTCATATCCTCCATCCCCGAGGTAACAGGCTTTGCAGAAGGCGTCCAGAGATCATCCACTGCCACATACCACAATAAGGAGGAGGATGTGTACATCATCAGCGCATACGAGCTGAGCGACTATATCGCCATGCCCTCGGTACACGGCGGAGATCTTGACCCCGATGCGCTGGCGGAGAACGATGTATACATCACCGAAAAGCTGTCCGTCCTGCTGGGTCTGAAAGTGGGCGACCCCATACGTCTCGACGGCCTCACAGATCCCTTTTTCGTAAGGGGCATAGCAAAGAATCACATCAACCATTATATATATGTCTCCCCGGAGACCTATTCCGCCCGTTTCGGTGAATACATCCCCGATACCATACTGATACGCACCGCATCCCTGCCCGATAAGCAGCGCCGCGGCGAGATAACCGGTGAGATCATCGCCTGCGACGGCGTACTTTCCGCAGTATTCACCGAAGATGGCCTATCGAATTTCTATTCCCTCCTGGACAGCCTCGATCTCATCGTGGCGGTGATAATCCTCTTTGTAGGCGCACTTTCCTTCGTTATCCTGCTCAATCTTGCAAATATCAACATCACCGAGCGCAAAAGGGAGCTTGCAGCACTGAAGGTGCTGGGCTTCTTCGACGGCGAGGTGAGCTCCTATGTCTACCGTGAGAACACTCTCACAACGATCCTGGGCATAATACTGGGCCTTGCCGTGGGGATATTCTTTGAATCCTTCGTGATAGTCACCGCAGAGACCGATTCCGTCATGTTCATGCGTGACATCGCCCCCTGGTGCTTCGGCGCCTCGGTGCTGGTAATGGCCGTGTTTGTCATACTGGTAAATATAATAATATATTTCAAGCTGAAAAGGATCGATATGACCACTTCCATGAAAGCCATAGAATAGCGGTTTTCTCATCGTCTCCCACGCAATGCGGCGCGGGAGACGATTTTTTCCAAAGCCATAAGTACAACTATACAAGGAAAGGCGGAATTGTACATACAACCCATGTACATTTGTGCGACCCCTTGTATATTAAAATGTCTACCTGTAAAAACTATAATTTTTTCACCGTCCCGGTGTCTGCTCCCAACCTGAGGATCGCACAGCAAAAATCGGCTGTTTACAGCTATTCAGCGCAATTTTCGGTCACATCAGCCGTGTCCCGCAGCCCGGATATCTCCTCTGATGCCGCATGGCTCCCGCACATTCCCGCATTTTTCACCCCACAAATAGTTTTTGTATGTTTTTTTCTCATCATCTGAAATTTTTATAATCTCATAACTAAAAAGGTGATATTTCGGAGGGTGAAACTCACTTTTTTAGAGGGTATTATACTATAAAAATCGCATATTCCGAACATTTGTTTTGTAACATCCGTGTCAATATGTACAATTTTGTTTATAGAAAAAGATTTTTTACACAAATTCACTTTTTTTTAGATTTTTTTTTGTAAAAATCATTGACTTTCGCTTGGACTTGTAGTATACTTATAATCAGTCAAGGGGAAGAGAACAGAAGACCGAAACCCAAAAGGGTGAAAGGCACGAAGTTCACGGAACCACAATCAAGTAAATAAACCCCGAACGGTTTATAAACACATTTAAATTTTTAAAGGAGGAATTTCGTTATGAGAAATTCAAAGGTTAAGGGCTTCACTCTTATAGAGCTCATCGTTGTTATCGCAATCATCGGCGTACTCGCAGCTATCCTCGTTCCTTCCATGATCGGTTATGTTGCAAAGTCCAAGCTTTCTACAGCTAACTCCAACGCTAAGCTTGCTTACACCAACGCAGCTACATATTGCACAGACTGCGAAGTTGCTGGTTCTCCTGTAGTAAGTGGTACCACTTCTCAGACTTTTACCGCTGATCTTACTCAGGGTACAGCTGGTATGTCTTATCTCAAGGATGGTAAGAACATCGGTTCCGCTCTCCAGTCTCTTATGGGTGGTAACAAGGGCGCTGGTTGCTGCGCAGTAGTTATCAACGCATCTGGTGCTCCTGAGGCTTCCTCTTGGGCTAAGGCTTCCGGTGATGCTTATGTTGGTGGTTATCCTAATGCTGCTACTGTAAAGAAGAACGATCCTAAGGCAGTTACTGGTGATATTTGGATAGACCTCAGCACCGCAAGCACAACTGTAAAGTAATGCTTTGTAGTTTGATAGTTTGAATCAAAAAAACCGCTCCTGACGGGGCGGTTTTTTTAGTAACTTTTCTCTGTTATTACATTTCCCTAAAACAACTTTCACGCCATATCAATAGACTGCACCAGACTATGCCAATGAATACGAATAATCAAAAAAAAGTAGGGATACAAAGCACCGATCTGCTCTATTACGCCCTTCCGCCACTGCTCACAATAGCTGTCCTGCTTATCGTGTATATCATAAAAGGTGTGTATCCCTTCGGCAACTCGAACATATCATATTATGATATGAATATCCAGTATATCCCTTTGTATGCGCGTAATTATGAAATATTTCATGGTAGCGACTCTCTTATTTTCGACTGGCTGACTGCTGCTGGAATGGATATGACAGGCTCTTATGCGGGATATACACTTTACCCCGTAAACTGGATATTATTCTTCATTAAACCCGATCATATAGTCAATTTTATGGCGTTGTTCCTGCTTATCAAGCTTTTGATCTCTTCTGTCACCATATCATTGTATATACGCCGTGTTTACAAGGTCGACCTTTCTATGCATATCGCATTATGCATGATCTATGTGTTCTCTGCTTACGTTGCGCAGCAGTATATGAACATCTTCTTCCTGGATTCCATGATGACTTTCCCGTTGCTGATGCTGGCCTTCAGAAGGCTTTACAAAAAAGGGAACGGCATCCCATATCTGCTGATGCTGACTCTGCAGATGATAGGGAACGGTTATCTTGGATATATGACACTGCTATACCTGCTCTTTTACTCATTCGGTCTGCTGTATACCATGCAGGATATGAATAAACGCCGGATACTTTCCGCAAGAGTAGGTATCTATACGTTTGCATCCATTTTTCTTTCGGGTATAACATTTGTTCCGGGCTTATTACGAACTGCCTCATCGAGCCGTGTTGATGATTTTACATCATTCAGCCTTTTGAATGTATTCACAGCACATAAACCCGAAGAATACTTTTTGAATCAGAAACTTTTTCTCCTTCTGAACCTTGAACTTGCATTAGCACTGCTCTTCATCATATTATTCAGAAGGATAGTCAGCAAAGAAGCTATGTCTGCCGGCACAGCGCTCCGCGTGTTCCTTTTCGTACTGATGCTTGTTCCCATATTCAACGAAAGCGCTCTTTTGTTGTGGCATCTGACATCATACTCGCATTTTCCCTATCGACACGGGTATATCCTTGTTTTTTCCGCCATTG
>JAFPYQ010000057.1 GCA_017394475.1 Oscillospiraceae bacterium
CGGATCATAGTATTTATCAGCTTTTGTATTTATAATGTCATTGACAACCGACCCTGCTTTCTGATATAATCATAAAAAACCGGATATTACTCAAAGGTGGGAAATACTTTTGGATAAATTTGAGATAAAGGCACAGGAAATAATTTCCAAGCTTACGAAAGAGGAAAAACTGGGACTGCTTACCACTCATCATTTTGCAGTGGAACGGCTCGGTATGGATGAATTCTACATCGGCACAGAAGTGGCAAGGGGATATGTGGGCAGAGAGCCCGATAAGATATCAACAGTGTTCCCACAGCCCATCGGACTTGCTGCCACATTTGACAGGGAGCTGCTCTTTGAACTGGGAAAGATAGCAGGCGTTGAAGCAAGGGCATACTACAATGAGGATAAAAAAGGCGGCCTTATGCTCTGGGGGCCTACGGTGGATATGGAACGTGACCCGCGTTGGGGGCGTACAGAGGAAGGCTACGGCGAGGATGTTTTCCTCACGGGAGAACTGACTGCAAAATATACCGAAGGTATGGCAGGAGAAGGTGAAGACGGCACATATCTGAGCATTCCCACTCTAAAGCACTTCTGTGCGGATAACAACGAGGAGGGCAGGGGACACTGCAATGCCTATCTGCCGCAGCGACTGAAATATGAGTATTACTATGCAGCCTTTGAGAATGCCGTGAGAAATGGCGGTGCAAGGAGCCTGATGGCGGCATATAATGAGATAAACGGCTTGCCTGCCATAATGAATGATGAACTGGAGACAATAGTAAAGGATAAATGGGGGCTTTGGTTCGTTGTAAGCGACGCCGGAGACCTTTTACAGAATGTGACGGCCCACAGATACTGCGATGATATGTCCGAGGCTTTTGCGCTGTCATTGAAGGGCGGCTGTGATGTGATGACGGATGATCACGATATGGTCCGTGAAGCTGCAAGGACTGCCCTTGAAAAAGGCCTTATCACAGAAGATGATATCGACAGATCACTTAGAAGAACTATCGCAGGCAGACTGAGACTGGGTCAGGAACTGGACGGGACAAAATTTACCAACAGATTCGACAGTATAGACAAAAGCATCATCGACTGTGAGGAGCACAGGAAAGTAAACCGCAGAGCAGCAGAGGAACAGCTGGTGCTGCTCAAAAATGAGATGCTCCCCGTTGCTGATGCGAAGAAAATTGCCGTTGTTGGTGCCCTTGCAGATGAGAGCATGAGGGACTGGTACACGGGTGTATCATCCTATGAAGTGACTGTCAGAGAAGGCTTTGAAGCTGCCTATCCCGAAAGTGAGATATTATTCGATTCATTATGGGATATAGTCGCAATAAGGACTGCGGACGGCAGATACCTTTCCGCAAAGGAAGACGGTGAGATCAGAGCAGATGCGGAAAACATCACCGAAAGCGAGATGTTCGAGCTGCAGGACTGGGGCGAGGGCTGGAAAAACCTTTTCAGTGTAAAATACAGAAGGTATGCAAGGCTTTGCGAGGACGGCACTGTCCGCCTGCACAACAGAAAGATATATGACTGGTTCACGAGGGAGACCTTCAATTTCAAGGACTACTGCGGGGAGACGCTGATAGAGGAATTCCTGGATCACAGGAGGCTCTCGGTGGAAAACGGCAATATAATGGTCAGAAAGGCACCCGTTTCGGATGATACACTGTTTACTGTTGAGATGATCTCGGATGGAAAAGAAAGGGCATCGGAGATCGCAGGAAAGGTTGATCTGGTCATATACTGTACGGGGAATCACCCGGTGCAGACAGCAAAGGAATGTTACGACAGAAAGACCCTTGCACTGAATGTTCAGCTGGGTATGACTCAGGTGCTCTGTGCCGAGAACAAAAATACAGTACTGGCACTGATATCGAGCTACCCTTATGCCATCTTTCAGGAAAGTACGGCAGCAGCGGTGCTGTGGTCATCCCATGCGGGTGCTGAGCTGGGAAATGTCATTGCAGCTGCGGTAAAGGGCGGTATATCCCCATCAGGCAGGCTGCCTTTGACCTGGTACCGTTCAGAATATGATCTTCCGGGTATCCTCGATTATGATATAGAGACCGCAGGCAGCACATATATGTATTTCAGGGGAAAACCGCTCTATCCCTTCGGATACGGCCTGTCATA
>JAFPYQ010000058.1 GCA_017394475.1 Oscillospiraceae bacterium
ATGAAACCCTTATTGCGCATCAGCAGCTTTATCGTTGTCTTTATCAGTGAGATCATGCCTTGCCCTTCTTTCTTATCACATCAACAGCAATAGCTGTTGCGGAGAATACTGCGATCATCACCGCAGCTATTACGACAGTTCTTGCTGCATAGTCGCTGTGTCCCATAGTGGAAAGCTCCACGAGCGACCTATTGGCATAGTATATAGGCGATAGCTGCTTTACACTTTCGGCTGTATTCGAATACATATATGTCTCAAAGCTGCCCCCCAGGAAACCCGATACCCATACTGTTATGAAAAGCCCTATCACTGTAAATGCCAGGTTACGGAAAAGGCTGTAAAGCATGAATCCGAAGGATGAGAAGGCAAATATCATAAGAATGACTATCAGTGCCGAAAGGAGCGGCGCGCCCCAGTGTATCTCATACATAAAGCCCGACAGTATCGTAGCGATGAGAGTGCAGGCTGTGATGACCCCTACCGTAGGGAGAAGTCTTGAAAGGTACAACCCTGCAGATGATATATCGCATACCCTGTATCTTTTTTCTATGCCGTTCTTCTTTTCATTGCTGAGCACACCGGTGGAGGCGATCATTCCGCAGCACGAAAAGTAAACTATGTAGATGATGCCGTAATAATCGGTGGAATCTATGGCAGGCATAAACTCTATCTTAGTTTCAGGAAGGACAGACTCTGCCTTCCTGCTGCCTTGTGCCATCATTTCAAGAATGGAATTGACACCCTCGCTCATAACTCTGTCAAGGAAAAATTCTGTTATCGTGCCCTCTGTCTTATGGTCGGCGCTTTTGTATACGATGTACTCATTCTCAGACAGTACCGCAAAGGCAGAAAGTCCGTTGTTCCTGATAAGTTCCTCGGGCTCGCCGTCCGGGTATTCTTTAAGTATTATACCCGCATCTTCGGCTGCTTCCTTTATGGGATCCATGCTTTCGGAAAAAGTACTGTCGGTATCACGGTATCCTACTGTGAACTCATCGGGAGCTTCATAGCTGCTGAGCAGTGACTTGAATGCGCTTGAAAGCAGAGCTATCGTCAGTATAGGGCCTACGATCAACACCACCACTGCCAGTTTGTTCCTGAAAATCAGTTTCAGGTTGTTTTTCATCAGATAAAACAGATGCATCTTTCCACCTCATTCCGCAGTATCGCGCAGTTTCTTGCCTGTCATGGTGAGGAATACCTCTTCAAGGGTCATATCCTCTTTGCTGCTCACCATCTTTTTGAGCTCCGAACTTGTACCGCTGGCTATCACCCTGCCGCTGTCCATTATGGCGATGCGCGTGCATATCGCCTCTATCTCCTCCATATAATGACTGGTGTAGATGACTGTGGCGCCCTTTTTATTGGATTCCTTTATCTTTTCAAGGATAAAATTTCTCGACTGAGGGTCTATGCCCACTGTAGGCTCATCAAATATAAGCAGTTCCGGGTCATGACCTATGGCACAGGCAATGTTCAGTCGCCTTTTCATACCGCCCGAAAAGGTCTTGGCAAAATCATTTCGCCTGTCAAGCAGCCCCACATATTCAAGGGAGCTGTTCACAGCCTGTTTCAGCTTTTCACCCTTTATTCCGTAGAGAGAGATGAAAAGCTCTGCATTCTCCCATGCCTTCAGGTCACCGTGGATAGCAAGTTCCTGCGGGATATATCCTATCCTTTTGATAACATCCTTTTTATTGGATGTGAGCTCTTTACCGAAAAGCTCCACCTTTCCCGCTGTGGGGCGGACTATGGAGCATATCATGTTCATAGTAGTGCTCTTTCCGGCACCGTTGGGACCTAAGAGTCCGAATATCTCACCCCTCCCGATCTCAAGGGAAAGCCCGTCCACTACTGTCTTGTTATTGTATTTCTTTGTGAGATCTGTAGTTCTGAGAATGATGTCTTCCATTTGTAAACCTCCATGTATCTGTTTCATTCATTGTACCTATTATACATCAGAATATAGTATTACGGTAGTGAAAAAAGCAACTTTATGTATATGACTTTAGTCATATAAAAATACCCCCGGAGTCATACGTAACTCCGGGGGAGGTATCATTCATTCATCGTTCTCTTTCTCATCCTCATCCTTCTTGCTGCTTTTACGCCGCTTTTTTACACATTCAGTGAGAAGATATTCTATCTGGCCGTTGACGGAGCGGAATTCATCCTCTGCCCACTCTGCCAGGTCATTATAGAGCTGTTCGTTCAGCCTCAATGGTATCTGCTTTTTTGCTGCCACGGTCATCACTCCTCTGAAACATATCCGGGAATGACTATATCAGTGTGGTTGTCATCTTTTTTATAGAACAACTTTAACATCAGGATAAAGAATACTGTGGCATATACAGCAAATATGATCTCAACTATATACATTTCCTTTATTATCACGAACTGGTAAAGTGCAGCAGGCACATCGAACAGTGCATGAAGAGCTACTGAAAGGATATAAAGCTGTATCTTTGAACGCTTGACCGCATAAAAGACAAGTATGGACAATCCTATGTGGAGCAGCACGGCAAATACTCTTTCCGATATGTTCAGAAAAACATTGCCCAATGTAAATGACATAATCTGTTCCGGAAGTTTTTTCATAGCAGAAGTATCAGTCCCCATGGCCTTTGCTTGTTCTATTAATTCATTGAACGTTCCCAAGTTAATCATGGATGCATATATTATATACTGTATGCCCGTTATGCCCATCACAAATATGGCTTCAAATCCGCCGTGACCTATGCCATGGGATATGGCCGTTTCCTTATTTGTGCGGTTTCTGAGGATCGTTTTAAAGACAACAAATCTGCCTGTTTCCTCAAATACACCTGCCAGCAGACATCCGAATACTGTGCACAGCACTGCATTCCCCATCACAGCCTTTCCTGTGGGCAATGCGGGATTGAACAGTATCGATTTCGGGATGGATTCAAGCACTATGGCAAAGACGAACCATGTAGCAGCCCCGATAAGGATCGTGCTTACCTTTTCATTGCGGGTCTTTACCCACCATATCGCGAGAATGACAGGGAAGATGATGCTGACCGCCGTCATCAGTGCTAAATTAACGAATACAGATGAGCCTATCATAGGTTCCTACCTCCTTAACACAGGAGCATTTCCCCGCTTCTGCAGGGAAATACATTGAAGTCCGGTTTTATCAATAGAGGCTGCCGGAATTGACTACAGGCTGAGCATCGTGGTTACCGCAGAGCACTACCAGGAGATTGGACACCATAGCTGCCTTGCGCTCATCATCAAGATCTACGACCTGCTTGCGGCTCAGTTCTTCAAGAGCCATCTCTACCATGCCTACCGCACCGTCAACTATGAGCTTTCTTGCATCTACTACTGCAGCTGCCTGCTGTCTCTGGAGCATAGCTGCGGCGATCTCGGGAGCGTATGCAAGATATGTTATCCTTGCTTCAACTATCTCGATACCTGCCTGGAGAACCCTTGCCTGTATCTCATCGCGGATCCTGCCCGCAACGATCTCACTTGAACCGCGGAGGGAGCCTTCATCGGGTTCGCCGTCACCTGTGGTATCAACATTTTCGGAAATATCATAAGGATAGAGCCTTACTATGTTTCTGAGGGCTGCATCGCACTGCAGGGAAAGATATTCCTTGTAGTTGTCAACATCGAACACTGCCTTGGCTGTATCGGTAACTCTCCAGATAACTGCTATGCCTATCTCTATGGGGTTGCCCAGGCAGTCGTTTATCTTCTGCTTGTTGTTGTCAAGTGTCATGAGTTTGAGAGATATACGCTTATCGGTCATTGCCATGGAATTCATCATAGCCGCAGTCTCTGCAGTAACAGCTGCGGAGGTGGATGTAGACGCACCGGAAGCGCCGTTGACATCGCCGCTCTGACGGAGTTTTGTAGCTGCAGCGGGATTGTAGGCTACGCA
>JAFPYQ010000059.1 GCA_017394475.1 Oscillospiraceae bacterium
CCGTGAGCTGCTGCCCGGTGAGATAGTAAAGATCACCGCGAACGGCTGCGAAGTGCTCTATGAAGGCCACATGGATATGAACATCTGTACATTCCTGTGGACCTACTACGGCTACCCCAATTCCATATATGAAGGCGTCACTGTTGAGACCATGCGTACAAGGAACGGCGAGATCATGGCTCAGACGGATATCGAGAACGGCACTCTTCCCGATGTAGACTATGTGTGCGGTATCCCCGATTCGGGAACTCCCCATGCCATAGGCTATTCAAACGGCTCCAAGATACCCTTTGCCCGTCCCTTCATCAAATACACACCCACATGGCCCCGCAGCTTCATGCCCCAGAACCAGAAGATACGCAATCAGGTGGCAAAGATGAAGCTGGTGCCCGTGCATGAGCTCATTTACGGCAAAAAGCTCCTCTTTGTGGATGACAGTATCGTAAGAGGCACACAGATGAGGGAAACAGTGGAATTCCTCTATGAGAACGGCGCAAAGGAAGTCCACATGCGCAGCGCCTGTCCCCCGATAATGTACGGCTGCAAGTATCTCAACTTCTCACGCAGCACGTCAGAGCTCGATCTTATCGCAAGGAAGATAATATTTGAGCGAGAGGGCGAAAAAGGCAATGAATTTATCACTGAATACAGTGACAGAAACACCGAAAGAGGAAAGTATCTGCGGGATGAGATATGCCGCAGGCTCAAACTCACATCACTTGAATTCCAGTCCCTGGCGGGAACTGTTAAAGCAGTAGGCCTCGATGAGAGCAAGCTGTGTACAAATTGCTGTAACGGTAAACAATAATGATAAGCGGCAGCAGTGCTGCCACGGAGGAAAAGATGGAAAGTTATTCTGAAAGCTACAAGGCAGCGGGCGTTGACGTTACCGCAGGCTACAAGGCAGTAGAGCTCATGAAAGCTCATGTGGCGCGCACTGTTACAAACGGCGTGCTCTCAGGCATCGGCGGCTTCGGCGGACTGTTTGAACTCGACCTTACAGGCATAGAAAAGCCCGTTCTGGTATCGGGCACAGACGGCGTGGGAACAAAGATAAAACTTGCATTCCTTATGGATAAGCATGACACTGTGGGCATCGACTGCGTTGCCATGTGTGTCAATGATATAATCTGCTGCGGCGCAAAGCCCCAGTTCTTCCTTGATTACATCGCATGCGGAAAGAATCAGCCCGAAAAGATCGCACAGATCGTTGCAGGCGTGGCTGAGGGCTGCGTAAGGGCAGGATGTGCTCTTATCGGCGGCGAGACCGCAGAACATCCGGGTCTTATGCCCGAGGATGAATACGATCTTGCAGGCTTCTCTGTAGGTGTGGTCGACAAATCCAAGATACTCGATCCTTCTCAGCAGAAGCCCGGCGATGCACTTATCGCCATAGCATCCAGCGGTGTACATTCCAACGGTTTCTCTCTGGTGAGAAAGGTATTTGCCATAAACGAGCAGAACCTTATGCGCCATCAGTCAGACTTAGGCTCCACCCTCGGTGAGACGCTCCTCACCCCCACAAGGATATATGTAAAACCCGTTCTGTCCCTTATAGATGCTGTAAAGGTAAAGTCCCTTTCCCACATCACAGGCGGCGGATTTTACGAGAATATCCCCCGCAGCCTCCCCAAGGGCATCACAGCGAAGATAGACAGGAGTGCCGTGGATGTTCTCCCCATCTTCGACCTTATCGCAAAGACAGGCAAGATACCCGAAAGGGATATGTTCAACACCTTCAACATGGGTGTGGGAATGATCGCATGTGTGGATAAGAACGATGCGGACAAGGCTATAGAGACACTGACTGCTGCGGGTGAAAAGGCTTATGTTATCGGCGAACTCGTAAGCGGCGATGAGAGTGTAATTATTTCATAATGGAAACACACAAAAAAGCTAAGGTGCTTAAAGTAGTTACGACTGTCTTTTTGCCACTTAGCGTGATATCCATATCACTTTTTGCTATAATAGGCTACGGAATGGTGTGGATAGGCTCATCCGGCTTTAAGAAAAGATATTATAATATCTCGGCTGTAATGTACTTTATTGAAGCTGTCTTTTCACTGATAAAGCTATACCTTTTAGGACATTTCGGTGTTCTCGGACGCAGCTTTGCATATACTATTTTTGGAAAAACACCTTTTTTCGTCTTTTGGATAATAGTCGCTGTTATAATGACAATACAAGGTATGCTTTCAATTAATACTGCAAAAAGCTGCACAGACAACGGTTCTTTTTTTGAGTAGGGGTATCTATGAAAAACATAATCGTACTTGTATCCGGCGGAGGGACAAATCTGCAGGCTCTTATCGACGCACAGGAAAGAGGAGAGATAAAAAACGGCAGGATAACCTGTGTCATCTCCTCAAAAGAGGGCGCCTATGCTCTTGAACGAGCAGCAAAGCACGGCATAAAGGGCATCACTCTGAAACGTAAGGATTATCCCGATAACAAGGCATATTCTGTGGATCTTTTGAAGATATTGCAGGCGGAAAAGGCTGATGTCATCGTATATGCCGGATTTATGACCATACTCGATGAATGTATCTGCAATGCCTACCCCTACAAAATGGTGAATGTCCATCCCGCTCTTATCCCCTCCTTCTGCGGAAAGGGATTCTACGGACTCAGAGTTCATGACGAGGTGCTCAAACGCGGTGTAAAGGTCACCGGTGCCACAGTGCACTTTGTCACCGATGAGTGTGACGGCGGGCCTATAATACTGCAGAAAGCGGTGGAGATCAAAAATGATGACACTCCCGAGACCCTGCAGAGGCGTGTTATGGAAGAAGCAGAATGGAAGATACTCCCGCAGGCCGTATCGCTCCTGTGTGAGGACAGGATACAGATAAAAGACGGCAGAGCATATACTATATGACGATATCAAACAAACTCGGTATCAATACTTCTGCCGAACTTATGCCGGCAGAGGAAAAGATAAGCAAGCAGGCTGCATTGCAGTTATATGACAGCGGCGAGCTAATGGGGCATCCCGCAGGGACATTCAAAACTCTCTGTTTTATTCACAGATATTTGTTTGAAAAGATATATGATCTTGCAGGTACGCTCCGTACAGTGAATATCGCAAAGGGAAATTTCCGTTTTGCCTCTGCCATGTATCTTCAGGATGCGATATCCCATGTGGAGAAAATGCCTCAGTCCTCTGTAGATGAGATAACCGAAAAATACGTTGAAATGAACGTATGCCATC